>JAAXWY010000004.1:67206-82448 GCA_013334745.1 Coriobacteriia bacterium | reverse complement strand
CGTCGATGGGAAGCTCGGCCGGGGTCTCGTAGAGGAGCTCGAGGTTGCGCGCGTACTGATACATGCCGAGATACGTGCGTACGCCTTCTTCCGGCGTGTTGTAGCAGGGAATCGCGGCGTCCTGGAATATCTCCCGTCCCTTGCGGACGGTCTCCCCGCCCATGAGGACGGTGATGAGCGGCTTCTGGCACCCCTTCACCAGCTCTACGACGCGTGACGCCATCTCATCCGGCCGCGCGTTGCCCTGAGGTGTGTAGAGCAGCACGATGCCGTGCACTCCGGGATCCGCCATGCACGCCTTGACCGCCGTGGCGAACCGCTCGCTGCCGGCATCCCCCAGAAGGTCGACCGGGTTGGAGCGGCTCCAGTACGCCGGGAGCGCGGCGTCCAGCGTCTCCATCGTCTTGTCCGAGAGCTGCGCGAGGCGTCCGCCGTGTTCGATGATCGCATCGGTCGCCATCACGCCGAGACCGCCGGCGTTGGTGACCACGGCGATCCCGGGCCCCACCGGCAGCCGACGAGAGTCGAGCACCTCGGCGGCGTGGAAGAGGTCGGCGACCTCGTGGACGCGCAGAACCCCCACGCGACGGAAAGCGGCCTCGTAGACCTCGTCGTCGCCCGCCATCGCCCCGGTGTGCGACAGCGCGGCCTTCGCGCTCTCGGTGTAACGCCCGGGCTTGAGGATGATGATCGGCTTGTTGCGCGCGAAGCTGCGCGCCGCGCTCATGAAGCGCCGTGCGTTTCCGATGGTCTCCATGTAGATGAGGATGCTTCGCGTGTGCGGATCCTCTCCGAGGAAGTCGACGAGGTCAGCGAAGTCGACGTCGACCATCGCCCCCACGGAGGCGAACAACGAGAACCCCACGCGCGAACTCACCGCCCAGTCGAGCATGCCTGTGCCGAGCGCCCCGCTCTGAGAGATGAGCGCGATGTCGCCGGCGGTCGGCTCCACCGAGAGAAACGACGCGTTGAGACCCACGCTGGGCCTGATGATGCCGAGGCAGTTGGGGCCGACAACCCGCATGGGGTACTCGGCAAGCGTCTTCTTGATTCGACGCTCGAGCGCCAGGCCGTCCTTGCCGGTTTCCCCAAAGCCCGCCGATACGACGATCGCGCCGTGGACGCCGGCCTTCGCGCATGCGAGCAGCACATCGGGCACGGTAGCCGCAGGAGTCGCAACGACCGCGAGGTCCACGGGTCCCGGCACGTCTCGGATACTTGAGAAACACGTCAGCCCGAAGACCGAGTCGTGGCGAGGGTTGACCGGGAACACGGTCCTGCCGTTCGAGCCGATCAGGTTCTCCATGATGGTTCGACCGACCGTGCCTTCTACCTCGGTCGCGCCGATCAGCGCGATCGTCTTAGGGTCAAGCATCGTCCGCATGAGTACGCACCTCCATGGTGAGTGTTCCCCTTCGGTGCGCCGAAACAAAGGCCGGGCGAGGGCACGCCTCCCTGTGAAGCGTAGCCGATGCCGCATGATGGGCAAGAACAGGCGACGGCGTAAGTCACTGGGCAACCGCCAAGGAGGCGTTCTTGAACCGAGCGGCACTGATTTGGGACCCCGCACTGGCCGACTACGACCTGGGCGACGGCCATCCGTTGAATCCCCTGCGCCTCACCCTCACAGTGGAGCTTATGGAGGCTCTCGGGCTGCTCGGCGAGGGCGACGTACTCGCGCCGCGCGCCGCCACCGAAAACGAACTGCTCCTCGCACACTCCAGCGGCTACATCGAAGCCGTGCACCACGCAGGCGATTGGGGCTCGGACTTCAGTCCCATGATGGGACTCGGCACCGAGGACAACCCCGTGTACCCGGGCATGCACGAGATCGCCGCCCTGACCGCGGGGGCATCCATGCTGGGCGTTGAGGAGGTGCTCGCGGGGCGCTGGCTGCGCACGTTTTCGCCCGCAGGCGGCATGCACCACGCGCACCGCAGCCGGGCGGCGGGCTTCTCGATCTACAACGACGCGGCGGTCGCGATCGCTGTCGCGCGAGAAGCGCACCCCGGCATCAAGGTGCTCTATATCGACATCGATGCGCACCACGGCGACGGCGTCCAGGAGGCGTTCGCCGCGTCGGGCGACGTACTGACGGTCTCGATCCACGAGAGCGGCCTCTACGCCTTCCCGGGCACCGGCTTTCCCGAGGAGATCGGCTATGGCGACGGCGTGGGGTTCTCGGCGAATGTCCCACTGCCGGCATTCGCGACCGATGAGTGCTTCGCGATGGCGTTCGACGAGGTCGTGGCCCCCCTTGCTCGAGCGTTCGCTCCGGACCTCATCGTCGCTCAGCTGGGCGTCGACGCGCATTACAGCGACCCCCAGACCGACCTGGGGCTGACGCTGCCGGGCTACCGCGCGCTCGTGCTCGGCATCATCGCGCTGGCCGATGAACTCTGCGCCGGCCGCCTGGCGGCGCTCGGCGGGGGCGGCTACCACGTCGTGGGCGTGGTGCCGAGAGCGTGGGCGTGGGTGATGGCGGCGATGCAGGGCGCGGCCGTCGCCGACGAGATCCCGCCGGCGTGGCGCGCCGCCGTGCGCGAACGCCAAGGCTTCGAGCCGCCCGCGAGTATGGGCGCGCTCGATGCCTTCGACTCGCCGCCCGAGCGCACCGCAGCCGTGCTCGAACTCACCACTCGTCGCATCGCCGAGACGCGCGCTGCAGTCTTCCCGCACCACGGACTGACGCCGTAGCACGCCTGTTCAGCATGGTCCGAGCGCGTGATATCCTCTGCGTTGCCGCGCCACGGAGGGGTGGCAGAGTGGTTGAATGCCCTGGTCTTGAAAACCAGTAGGCCCGCAAGGGTCTCGTGGGTTCGAATCCCACCCCCTCCGCCAGCGCGCAACTCCCCCACCTCCCGAGAATATCGTGCTGGATATGGGTACAAACTCGTGTACAACCCGAACGGTTCGCGACACCATCGTGGTGTCAGTCCGTTCGACCCCGGGGGCGGTGGCTTGGCGATGTTGAACCAGCTGCGCACGTACGTCCCGTACGCGTGGAACTTCGCGGTCCGACGCTCCTTCGAACCCATCATCTGCGGCATCGCAATCACCGACCGCTGCAACCTTCACTGCCGCGCGTGCCACGTCTCCAACCTTGGCGCCGGCGACATGTCCTTCTCGGCGGTTTCGGAGCGGTTGCGCACGGCGTATGACCGCGGATGCCGAGAGGCCTACTTCACCGGTGGCGAACCGATGCTGTGGACCGACGAGGGCTTCACCGTCGAGAACCTCATCGAGGTCGCTCGGCACATGGGCTACTTCCACGTGCACGTCTACACGAACGGCACGCTCGGGCTCGACTGCAGCGCCGATCTCGTCTGGGTGAGCATGGACGGCCTGCCTGGCACCTACGAGAAGCGCCGAGGCGACCACTTCGCGACCGTCGAGCACGCGATTCGCCACACACCTCACCCGCCATTGGCAGTCATCTACGTCGTCGACCGCTTCACCGCCGGCGGCGTGGAGCCGTTCCTGCGGTGGGTGCGCGCGACCGAACTGCCCGTGCGCGGCGTGATGATCTACTTCCACACGCCGTACTACGGCATCGACGAGCTCTACCTCACCGCCGATGAGCGCGCGCCCGTCATCGACCGGCTCATCACTCTCAAACGCGAGGGACTGCCGCTGCTCAACTCGCATGCAGGGCTCGTCGCGCTCAAGACCGGCAACTGGCCGCGTCGCATGCCGGTCGCGCTCGTGGGCGATGCCAGCGGCGAATCGCTGTGCTGCCGCGCGCCGGACAGCGTCTGTCCCGACTGCGGCTACGGTGCGTGCACCGAGCTCTCGGCGGCGCAGCGCTTGCGACCGAGCGCTGTTATCGGCATGGCGAGGTACCTGTGAGCACGCCGGGACACGGCGCATCGCGCGCCCTCACACGGGCGGTCCGTCGGCACCTCGTCGGGCCCGCGCAGCGCTGGGAGTTCGTCGCACCCGAACCGGGCTGGTCGCCGGGCCGTGTCGAGCGTACGTCGCTCTACCTGCACGTGCCGTTCTGCCGCAACTGCTGCCCCTACTGCCCGTACACGAAGGTGCCCTACGATCCCGCGCTGGTCGCGCCCTACACCCGCGCCGCGCTGACCGAGGTCGACCGGTGGGCCGATACGGTGGGGCCCGCCGAGGTCACGAGCGTTTACATCGGTGGCGGTACTCCGACGCTGGCGCTAGACGCGGTGGGCAGCATCCTCGAGCGCGTTCGCGAGCGCTTCACCGTGACCGGCGACGTCTGCATCGAGACCAACCCCGCTGACGTCTCCGAGGAGACCGTCGCCGCGCTGCACGCATGCGGCGTCTCGCTCGTGTCTCTGGGAGTGCAGTCGTTTCGCGAGGAGGCGCTGCGTTCCATTGGGCGCCGCTACGCCCCCGACGTCGCCGAGCGCGCGCTGACGCTGCTCGCGAGCAGTGACTTCGCCTCGGTCAACGCCGACATCATGTTCGCGCTGCCGGGCCAGACCGCCGCCGACGTTGTCGCCGACCTCGAGCGTGCAGCCGAGCTCGGCGCCGACCAGCTCACCACCTACCCGCTCTTCACGTTCCCCTACACGGCCGTGGGCGAGTACCTGCACCTCGCAGGCGTGAAGATGCCGGACCTGCCCACCCGTCGCAGCCACTACCGCGCGATCTCGGACTGGTGCGCCGCGAACGGGTTCGAGCGCGTGAGCGTGTGGGGCTTCAAGCGCGGGGGCGTGCCGCGCTACTCCTCGGTGACACGCGACGGCTACATCGGGATCGGCCCCGGGTCGGGCTCGCACCTTCCCGACGGCTTCACACTCAACACCTTCGACCTCGATGCGTGGGAGTCGACCTTGGAACGCGGCGATTCGCCGATCGCGCTACGGATGCCATTCGAAGGCGAGATGGGTGGCTGGTGGTGGCTGTACTGGCGCTTCTACGACACCCGCATCCCCATGGCCGGGCTCGACGAGGCACTCGGGGGCGACGCAGGCAAAGCGCGCCGCTGGTTGTCCGCGGTCCAGACCGCCGGGCTCGCCGAGCGCCGCAACGGATCGCTCGAACTGACCGATGCCGGCGCGTTCTGGCTGCACCTGGCGCAGAACCACTTCGCGCTCTCGTACGTGAACACCCTGTGGACCGCGGCACGCACCGAACCATGGCCTGCGAGAGTGAGTATTTAGCCCTACACTCCGGATGGGGGTGGCGACATGAAGTTCGGACCGACTGAAGAGACCTCGACTGAAGCGGCGCGTTCGTCGACAGGCGATACCGCTGACACCGCTGCGATCGCCGAGCGGCCCGAGCGCCGAATCGCGGTGCTCGCCGAGATTCTTGGCTACCTGGGTGGGGCACTCGCACTGGCAGCGGTGTTTGCGCTGCTTGTGCAGTACTGGCCGCGGCTCGGCTCGTACGAACGCATCGGCGTGGCTACGATCGCTGGCCTCGCGGCACTCATCGGCGGGTTCCTCCTGGAACGCGCCTCGGGCGCGGCCGCCGAGCGGCTCTCGCGCTTCCTGCTGTTCGCGGGCGTGGCCGGCCTGGCCGCCGGTGTGGGCATCGCGACCTGGGAGTTCACGGGCGCCCTCAACGCAACCAAGCATGGCGAGTGGGCGTGGTTCGCGGGATTCGCCGCAGCGGCGTTCATCGGGTGTGCGGTCTGGTGGCGTCGCCGCACGGTGATGCAGCACCTCGCGTTCGGACTGGGCGTCGGCATCGGCAGCGTGCTGGTGCTACCGCTCATCCCCATCGACGGCCCCGAGTGGGGCGCCGGTCTCACGTTGATCGTTGTCGCACTCGTGTGGGGAGCGCTCGGCCTGGCCGGCAAGCTTGCTCCGGAGAAGGCCGCCGAGGTGCTCGCCTCAAGCGGCATCATCGGCGGCTGCGTACTGATGGCGATACAGGACGGCGGCAACGGTGATCCGGCGATGTGGGCGCTGTGGGTCGGCCTTGCAGCGACGGCGGCGCTCGTGATCTTCGGCGTGGTGGCGCACCGCGGCATCGAGCTCGGATTCGGCGCGGCGGGTGTGCTCACGTTCTCCAACTCGCTCGTGCAGTTCCTCTTCCCCAACAGCATCGCGGGTCCGCTCGTGATGATGGCCGGCGGACTCGTCTTCGTGGGCGGCGCGATCTTCATCGTCATGCGCCGCTCCGCTGCCGAGAAGACCGCACGGCTCGCGGCGCAACGCGAGGCGGCTCCGGGCGCGGTCGCCGATACGCCGCCGGCCGCGCAAGCGTCGTCGACCGCACCCGACACAGCGCTCGCTCCGCCCACTGGTCCGCCGCCGCAGCCAGCCACCGCCGTCGCGGCACCCGAGCCCGACACCGGCGGCCCCTCGCCCATCCCGCTGCCCGCCGAGCTGCTCGGCTACGGCGGCGGCGCATTCGCGATCGGCGCCGCGATAGCGCTGCTCGGACAGTTCTGGGAGCAGCTCGGCCTTCCCGGGCGACTCGGTGTGACGCTGGCGGGCACCGCACTCGGGCTCATCGGCGGGTTCGTGATCGGACGGCAGGGCTCACCCGGAGCGAAGCGGCTCGAGCAGTTCATGCTCTCGGTCGGCATCGTCGCTTCTGGCGTGACCGGAGGCATCATCGCCTACCAGATCGCGGCTGCCCGTCTCGGGACCTACTCGTACGAGTTCGGGAACCCCGCGGAGCCGTGGGCGGGCTTGGGCGGCGTCGCGTCCGCCCTGGTCGTAGGCGCGATCGTCTGGCGACTAAGGCCCGGTTTCATGACGCACCTTGCTCTGGGGGTTGCCGCCTACGCGACCATCGAAATGGTGCCCGGCGTCTTCGACATGAACGCGAACATCCCCTGGTGGTTGTTCGGCGCCTCCACGCTTGCGGTGTCGATCGTCTGGACTATCGGGACGTTCACCGGCTTCTTCAAGCCACCGGGCGTCGCATGGGGACTGGCTTCCTTCGGCGCGATCATCGGCGTCGCCAACATCATGAGCGGCCCCGATGGACCGCTGCACTGGGCGTACGTGCTCGGGATCGCGCTCTCGATCCTGATGGTCGCGGGAAGCGTTCGCCTCAAGCAGCTGATCCTGCTGATCGCAGGCGCGATCGGCATGGTCTGGTTCTCGTCAGACTTCGTGCGCGTGCTCTTTGGCGAGCGAATCGCAGGACCGGTACTCCTGCTCGTGATCGGCGTGCTGTTCGTGGCGATGGCGGTGCTCGTGGCGTTTCTTGCGCCGAGACTTCGCCGCACGCCGCCGCCCGGCACAACGGCTGCCGCCCCACCCGCTTTACCGTAGGCGCAGGCGCAGGTACTATATCTCCTCGCGCGCCCCTGCAACGTACACACGCATAAGCGCGCGCACGGAGAGCTGGCCGAGTCGGTCGAAGGCGCTCGCCTGCTAAGCGAGTAAGGGGGTAAAGCTCCCTTCGAGGGTTCGAATCCCTCGCTCTCCGCCATTTGACATACAGCGTGCCGCACGCCCCGCCGGGATTGACAGCGATTCCTCGCGGTGGCAGGATACGCAAGCCCTTCGGGGCAAAACGCGCCCTTACCTCAGCTGGATAGAGGGCCTGACTACGAATCAGGACGTCGCAGGTTCGAATCCTGCAGGGCGCGCCACAGCGAAACACGAAGACCGGATCGGGACTCCCGAGCCGGTCTTCTGTTGCCTGCAGGCCAAAGCCGCGAGAACGCTGCGAACCATCCGGCCGTTTTGTTCGTCGTAACGGGTACTGACACACCAGGATGCTGATAGCACCGGGTACCTGAGGAGGACGCGATGAAGGGCAACAAGACACTGGCGGCGATACTGATCACCGCCCTTTCGCTCGTGGTGCTGGCCTCGACAGGCTGCACGAAGGTCATCACCGCGCCCGCAGGATCCGCAGCCAACACAGTGACGGCTTCGGGCATGGGAACCGTACAGGCGACACCGGACATCGCCGAGATGTCATTCGGCGTGTCCACTCAGTCCAGTAACGCCAAGACCGCGCTCGATGACGCCTCCAAGGTCGCCGAGAAGATCACTGCGGCGCTGAAGAAGGCCGGCGTCAAGGACGAGGACATCCAGACCCGCGACGTCAACGTATACCCGCAGTACGGCGATTCTGGCGGGTCGCAGACGGTTACCGGCTATCAGGCCTCGGTCACCGTCACAGCGAAGGTACGCGACATCGGTACGCTCGGCGACGTGATCACCGCCGCCAACCAGGCCGGTGCGAACTCCATCAACGGCCCGACGTTCACCGTCGCCGACCAGGCACCGCACCGCGCGAAGGCGATCGAGAAGGCCGTTGCGGATGCGCGCAAGAGCGCCGAGGCGATGGCGAAGGCTGCAGGCAAGAGCGTCGGCGCGGTCCTCAGCGTCAGCTCCAGCGACGTCAGCGTCGTTCCGGGGCCGGTGTTCGCCACGGCTGAGAGCGCCGGTGCAGCCAAGTCGGTGCCCATCGAGGCCGGCCAGCTCGACATCACATCCACGGTCACGGTCATCTTCGAGCTGAAGTAGCCCGCCCCCGTCACCACTGCCGAGCGGCGCGACCCCATCCCGGGCCGCGCCGCTCTCGCGTGCGGGGCCGTCGTGCCGGCGCACCATGTCGGTAGCTGGAGATCCCGACGGCAGCCGTCGCGATTACCGCGTGGTTTCTGGGCGATGCACGTACCTCCTAGCCGGCGCACACGCCGGATTCGTTGCCCCAAAGTACTACCGTGAGCACCCGCTCGCGGGGTATCGTTTCCTCACCACGTGACAGTGGGTAGAGACTCTTGGGATCGATTGCCTGATCGGGGGTTAGCCGTGGCCGAGTGCGAACGCACCTCAGCGTGCATATTCTTCACCGATGAGGCTGGCTACTCGCCCGAACTCTGGGCGAAGATGCGCGACGCCTACTGCTTCACCGGGGATCCGTCATGTGCCCGGTTCCGACTTCTGCCCTACTTCGCGGCCGAAGACATCCCGCATGACCTCATCCCGTCCGATTCAGAGCGCGCGGACACGATCATCGCCGAAGTGACCGGGGGTCGCGACAACTGAGTCGTTGACTTGGGCCTTCGCTCTACCGCCGCGGCCCGCCGCCCGGCCCCAAGCCATGTCCGCCGAACGCGTTTCGCATCGCAGTGAGTACCTGGCCTGCGTAGCTCGGCGCCTTCTCGGACTCCTCGCGGAAGCGCAGCGACCCCTCGATAATCGGAACCGGGGTCCCGATCTCCTGGGCGGCCTCCACCGTCCACGCACCTTCGCCGGTGTGTCCGACGACGCCACTGGCCCCATCAAGATCGCTGCCCAGCTCCTCGTACGCACCGCCGAGCCACCCCACGAGCCGCGACTCGACGACACTGCCGTGCTGGTAGACATCGGCGACCTCAGCGAGATCGAGCGCGAACGGCGCCTCGTGCATGAGCGCGAATCCCTCGGCGATCGCCTGCATCATGCCGTACTCGATGCCGTTGTGGACCATCTTCACGAAGTGCCCCGCGCCGTGACCCTCGAAGAAGCGGTAGCCGTCGGGTAGTGCGACGTCGGCGAACATCGGCTCCCACTGTTCGAAGACGGGCCGCCGGCCGCCGATCATGAGGCATGCTCCGTTTCGTGCGCCGGCAGGCCCGCCGCTCGTGCCGCTGTCGAGGTAGTGAATCCCCTGCTCCGCCAGACGTGCGGCCCGCGGCGCGGCATCCTTCCAGCGGCTGTTACCCCCATCGATGACGGTATCGCCCGGCTCGAGTAGCGCGGCGAGTCCACCGGTCTCACCGGCCGCATCGTCGCCGAAGAGCAGATTGTCGACGGGCGCACCCGCGGGCACCATCAGCCAGATGACGCGCGGCGGGGCGAGCGCAGCTGCGAGACGCTCGAGGGATCCGACGGCCTCAAAGCCGCTGCCCTCCTCGGCGATCTCGGTCGCGACCTCGGCGTGACGGTTCCAGCCCACGACTCGCCAGCGATGGTCGCGCAGATTGCGCGCGAGGCCGGCTCCCATCTTGCCCAGACCCGCGACGCCCACACTGCGCGCCGAGGGAGCGGAGCTCTCAGCGGCTCGTAGGGCGGCAGTCGCCACGCCCACGATGGCGTCGTTGTTCGGTGCGTAGACAGCAGGAGCAGCGTCGGCCGCCTCCCATCCATCGATCCACGGGTCCACGAAGCGCCATCCGGCCTCAACCTCAGCGCTGCTGACGAAGAGCGTCTGATCGCCTCTGATGGCGTCGTGCAGGAGGCGCGCGTACTCCTCGACGTACTGCCGCTTCTCCTCGCGCTCGTAGAGGAAGAAGTCGAGCGAACGGGGCTCGCCCTCGTCATCGAATCCGGGTCGCTTCGCCCAGAAGTCGATGCGGATGGCGTCCTTTGGCTCGAGCGAGAACTCGATGCGGTTCTGCGGCACCGGCACGCTGATGTCGCACATGCACTCGGGCGGACGGCGAAACGTCACGACGACGTTCTTGACCGCGTCGCCCATGCGCTTGCCGGCCTGCATCGTGACCGGCACGCCGCCCCATCGCTCGCCTGCGAGTGTGGTGCGCAACATGAAGTAGGTCTCGGTACGCGAGTCCGGCGCGACACCATCGATCTCGCCGTAGCCGGCGTACTGCGCGCGGAAGCTGCCTGCCGCCACCTCGCGCGCCGTCGGGGGTCGCAACTCATCGATGGCAGCTGCGCGTGCCGAGCGGATCGCATCGGCGCCGGCGTGCTGGGGCTGTTCCATAGTAATCAGCGCGAGCATCTGCAGCAGGTGGTTCTGCCCCACGTCACGCAAGGCGCCGATACGGTCGTAGAACGCACCGCGCTTCTCCACGCCGATGGATTCGAGCAAGTTGATCTCGATGCGCTCGATCGAACGCCGATCCCAGCCGGCTTCGAAGAGGTTGTTCTGGAAGCGGAAGTTCAGAATGCCCTGCAGCATCTCCTTGGCGAGGTAGTGGTCGATGCGGTAGATCTGCTCCTCTCGGAAGAGGGAGGTGAGCAACCGGTCGAGGTCGCGCGAGCTCGGCTCGTCATCACCGAACGGCTTCTCAACGAGAACCCGCGTGTAGCCCTCACCCATCGAGCATGCATCGGTGGCCCCGCTCGCAGCGAGGTTGCGCAGAATCGTCGCGTAGTGCTCGGGCGGCACGGCGAGGTAGAAGAGCTTGTCCGAGCAGGCGTCCCACTCGCGGTCGATGTCTGCGACAGACGAAGCAATGCCGGCAAACGCAGCAGGGTCGTCGAACTGCCCGTAGCGGTACGTGAACCTGCCGATGAACTCCTCGGCAGCCTCGTCGGCGAGGAACTCCGGGCAGCAGCCTTCGAGGATGGTGCGGATGTGGGCGCGCAGACGCTCGTCGTCCCACTCCCTGCGACCGAACCCGACGACCCGGAAGCGCTCAGGCAACAGGCCGCGCTGCCACAGGTAGAGGAGCGACGGCACGACCTTGCGGGTCATCAGGTCACCCGTCGTGCCGAACACGGTGAGGATGCAGGGCTTGAGCTGCTCGCTCATAGGGGAGCTCCAATCGAGGTCGTGCAGTGTGTACACGGTGGCGTACGAGTGTATTCCCTCGGCTTGCCGTGCGTACGCCTCCTCCACGCGATTCTCGGGTATATGCCGCGTGGGAGAGGTGCCGTCGGCCGTATTGTGCGGTCCGACGCGCGAGAGAGGGGAAGCTCATGGCAAGGTCAGGAGCACGTGCTCTGATGGTGATCGTCTGCGCGGCGCTGTTCATCGCGGGCGCGACGAGTACGGCGTTGGCGACAGAACCGAGCGACGACTTCACATGGTTCAACTCGTGTGCGGTCCTGCGTGACCCCGGTAGTACGCTCGGCAACAGCGGTGACGTCCGCGGCAAGTACCTCGTAACGAGCACCGATAGCGACTCGATGCTGCACGTCAACGACTTGTCGAACGGTACGCAGTCGGACCTCGCTGATGGTGCAATAGCCCAGACCGACCCTCAGATTGACCAAGCAGTCCTCGTCTGCGAGGAGCAGTTCGGCCCTGGTGACTACACGCTGAAGTGGTGGGATCTGTACGACAAGTCCTCCTATGAGATCACTACCACCTCTTATGCCATCAAGCCCTACATCTCGGGGGATACCGCTGCGTTCCTGGCGCAGAGTGCTCCCGGCACGTGGGATGTGTTTGTTCACAAGATCTACAGCGGGACGACGACGCAGGTGACCACGGGCGGGGGCTACACCGGAGTACGAATCTGGGGTCCGTACCTGGCATTCGTCGATAGCGCGTCGCAGTTGCACCTCTACGACCTGCGCAACGCCGCCGACACGGTCGTCGCCGGTCCCGCAGACGGGCTCGAAGTGTGCGACTTCGATGAGGGGCTCATCCTGTACACGAGCGAAAGCGCGTTGGACTACTCGGATCTCTACGCCTACGACATGCCTTCGGGCGACACCCTGGTCGTGGCTGCCACGCACCTCGATGAGGGATCCGGCGCGGTTTGCGGACGGCAGATCGTCTACCATGCCGCGGGCATCGATCCGGTCGTCACGGTGGGCTCGCTCGCGTATGACACCGGTACCGGCCGCACCGAGACAATCGGAGATTCGCCATCCTTCGTCCTAGGGGCCGATGAGAACAACTTCGCCATCTTCGACATCGGCTCGGACCGCGGCGTTCACCTCTACACGCCCAATCGGTCATCGGCTATCGCGTGGTCGACGTTCTCGGGTGCGTACGCTGGCACCGGGATGCTCGAAGGCATGCTGACCGACCGCTCCATCGGGCTCGATGCGCGGCAGCTGCGCCTACAGATGAGCACCGACGGCTACACGTGGACTGAACTCGCGCCGGTGACGACTGACGCCGACGGCTACTGGACGGCGACCACGCCGGCGATCACGCGGCTCACGTACTTCCGCACCCTGTATGACGGCAACTACCATACGTTGCCGACGCAGCTCTCGGTCACCGGTGACTTCACGACCATGGTGCCCCGAGCCAAGCTGGGAACGCTCGGCGCGTCCTCCCGCATGAAGCTCAACAAGACGTACACCGTCGGCCTTGCGATTTCGCCGTCGCAGAAGGATCAGCACGCGCAAGGCTACTTCGAGGCGTACCGGAGGTCCGGTTCGAAGTGGGTCGACCGCAAGAGGTTCACCGCATCATTCACGACAACGGGGGCCAAGGGGTCGGTCAAGCTTCCCAAGCGCGGAACATGGCGGGTCCGCTTCATCTTCGGAATGAGCGACATCAATCGACCTACCACTGGTAGTTGGAAGACGGTGACCGTGTACTAGACGATCGGGCGCTCGACAAGGAGCGAGGGTCGACGCTCGTCGCGTCGGCCCTCGCTTGTGTCAGACTGTCTCCTCATGAGCCGCATCATCGACATCCACACACACGCATGGCCCGAGGGCGTCGCCGATAAAGCCGTCGCCTCGCTGAGCGACTCGGGTGTGATGAGCGCCTTCTACGACGGCACCGTCCCCGGGCTCCTCGCCGACATGGAGCGGTGCGGCGTCGACATCTCGGTGGTCCAACCCGTGGCGACCAAGCCCGGCCAGGTTCGCAGCATCAACGACTGGTCGGCGCGCGCAGGCTCGGATCGTGTCGTCTGCTTCGGAGCGATGCACCCCGAAGCCGAGAACCCCGCCGAGGAGATTGCTCGCATGGCCTCGCTCGGCATCCAGGGGTTCAAGCTGCACCCCGAGCACCAGGAGTTCGCACCCGATGAGCCACGCATGGAGCCCATCTACGACGCAGCGTTGGCACACAAGATGACGTTGCTGTTCCACGCCGGCCGAGACGAGTTCCACGACACGCTGCGCGGCACACCCGAGTCCTTCGCCGCGGTGCTCGACGCCTACCCCGGGCTTCGCATCGTGCTGGCCCATTTCGGCGGCTACCAGATGTGGGGCGAGGTCAGCGACGTGCTCGTGGGGCGTGAGGTCTACTTCGATACCGCCTACACGCTGGGGCACCTGCCCGACGACGACTTCGTCGAGATCGTGCACGCGCACGGCCCCGAGCGCATCCTGTTCGGCAGCGACGGTCCCTGGACCGATGCAGCCGCAGAGATCGCTTGGATTCGGTCACTGGCATTGCGCGGCGGCGCAGCTGATTCGATACTCGGAGACAACGCGGCGCGGCTCTTGGGCCGTATGTAGATGCAGCGCCGCTCTGACCTGCCGGCACAGGTGAGAATGATGGAGGTCCGACACCCGTGAGTAGCGCAGTCGCGCCGGACGACCATCTCGTGGCGTTGTTGGCCTCAGCGCTGGACTTCGTGCCCAACCCGCTGATCGTCACGGACTATGCCGATGTCTTCTGGGTCAACACGGCGGCCGTCACCGAGTACCGCGCATCCTCGCGCGACGAACTGTGTCAGCTCCGCGCCCTCGAACTCGCGCACCCGGATTCGCGGGATGCGGTGCGTTCACGGCGAGACCTGGTGCTGGACGGACGTCAGCCCATGTCAGGAGTGCCCCTCAAGACCATGCGTTGCGACGGCGTTGCGGCGTCGCACATCATCGATGTCATCCCCATCGACGTCGACGGCGCAGCCGCGATTCTGGGCGTCTTTCACTCGGTCGTCGCACCGACTCCACCGACCGTGACCTGGCCTCTCGGCAGCAGCGAGACCAGCGGTTTCGTGGCGGCCGCGTTCGAAGCGGTACCGACTCCGTTGCTGCTGCACGACCAGCAGCAGGTCATCGCCGCGAATGCAGCGTGCAGGCTGGCCTTCGCCGACGACGGCGAAGACCTTGTGGGCCGCTCCATCCACGACCTGAGCGATCCGGACTCCCTCGAGATCGAACGCGCCCGCCGCTCGGCGATGGAGCAAGGTGAGGTGCGAACACTGTGGCGGGTGCCGCTGAAGATGCGGCGCCTCGATGGCACGCCGCTTCACATCACGGCCAGCGGGGCCCTGCTGACCGTTGATGGCCGCTACGCGGCACTGATGATGGTCGAGCAGGGCTAGCCGAGGACTCAGCCCTCGGGAAGCACCTCCGTGGCGCCACCGAGGTACGGTCGCAAGACCTCGGGAATCTCCACGCTGCCGTCCTCGCGCTGGTAGTTCTCGAGCAGAGCTGCGAGCGTGCGTCCGACCGCGAGGCCGCTTCCGTTGAGCGTGTGCACGAGGCGCGACCCCTTGAACTCGCCTGGCGACCGGTACTTGATGGCCGCGCGCCGCGCCTGGAAGTCGATGCAGTTGCTGCAGCTCGAGATCTCTTTGTACGCGCCGTAGCTGGGCAGCCACACCTCGATGTCGTAGGTCTTCGCGGCACCAAAGCCCATGTCACCCGTGCACAGCACGATGACGCGGTAGGGCAGTTCAAGTAGCTCGAGGATGCGGCACGCGTCGACGAGCATGCCCTCAAGTGCGTCGAAGCTCTCCT
>JAAXWY010000004.1:0-67196 GCA_013334745.1 Coriobacteriia bacterium | reverse complement strand
CCCGCGCGTGTCGCGTCCTGCACTGCCGGCCTCCTCGCGGAAGCACGGCGTATAGGCGGTGTAGTGCAGCGGGAGCTGGTCGGCTTCGAGCACCTCGTCCCGGTGGATGTTGGTGAGCATGACCTCGGCCGTGGGAATCAGGTAGAGCCCCTCGCCGGTCTTGAAGAGGTCGTCTTCGAACTTGGGCAGCTGACCCGTGCCCGTGAGTGTCTCGGCGTTGGCGAGCACCGGCGTCCACCACTGCTTGTAGCCGACAGAGTCGTGGGTATCGAGCATGAAGTTGATGAGCGCGCGCTCGAGCTTCGCTCCCATGCCGCCGAGCAACACGAAGCGCGACTTCGCGAGCTTCACACCGCGCTCGAAGTCGATGATGCCGAGGTCTGGGCCCAGATCCCAGTGCGCCTTGGGCTCGAACTCGAACTCGCGGGGAGTACCCCACTTCTTGACCTCGACGTTGTCGTTCTCGTCAGCGCCCACGGGCACACTTGCGTCGGGGAGGTTGGGAGCTGTCATCAGCAGGTTCGCCGTGTCGGCATCGACCGCGCCAAGGTGCGCTTCGAACCCACCGATGCGGTCGTTAATGAGCCGCACCTCTTCCTTGGCGGCCTCGGCCTCGTCGCGCTTGCCCTGCTGCATCAGCGCGCCGATCGCCTTGGACGACTCGTTGCGCTGTGCCTGTAGCGCCTCGACCTCGCCGATCAGCCGACGACGCTCCTCGTCGAGCCGCAGGAACGCATCGAGATCCCATGCCGCGTTGCGACTCTTCATAGCCGCCCGAACCGCGTCGGCGTTGTCTCGGACGAAGCGTGCGTCGAGCATAAGAAGCCTCCCGATTGACCATGGCTGCAGGCACAAGGCCGCCGAAGCGGACCCTCGCCGAGTATAGCCGAGCCGCTGGCGCGTCACGCCGTGAACAGACGGCGTGATTGCGGTCTGTGACGCCAGTAGGCGCACGGCTTGCTTTCAGGCGCTTGAGTGCAGGCGAAATGAAGTCGATACCTCAAAGTGCGTGCGTCTGTTCAACCGAACAGGCGCCCATGGTGGGGAGTGATGATGCAGGACGCGGACGGGCGCTCGGGCGCCATGTCGCACGATGACGAGGTCGAACAGCAGTTGAAGCTCGCTTCGCTGGCTCTCGACCTTGCCGGCGATGCCATCATCATCCACCGTCCCGATGGAACGATCGTCCGCTTCAACCAGGCCGCCGCCAGTCAGATCGGACTCACGGTCGACGAGTTTGGCGACCTTCCCCCCTGGGGCTGGAGCGCCGAGATGAGCGATGAGGCTCGTGCCACCCGCCTCGCAGCCATCAAGCAGAAGGGCGGCGTGACCTTCGTCTCCAGCATCACTCGGCCCGACGGCCTTGAGGCCGTGCACGACGTCCACACACGCTGGGTGGATGCCCCGACCGGGTCCTACATCGTGGCCGTCAGCCGGGACATCACCGAGCAGGTCAGGGCGCACGAGGTACTCGAGAATCTCGCGTTTCACGATCCGCTGACCGGCCTGGCCAATCGGGCTCTGTTCGAAGACCGCCTCGAAGTAGCCATCTCCAACGCCCGCCGACACGAGGACCTGCTCGGCGTGGCGTTCATCGACTTGGATGACTTCAAGGACATCAACGATGCCTACGGGCACGCGGTCGGCGATCAGGTTCTCATTGCGCTCGCCCACCGGCTCGAAGGCTCGATTCGTCAAGGCGATACCGTGGCTCGACTGGGCGGAGACGAGTTCGTGGTGATCTTCCCTCGCGTGGTGTCGGCTGGCGACTTCGAAGCGCTTGCCGACAAGCTCATCGCCAGGGTTCATGAACCCGTCGTAATGGGGGACAATCGCTTCAATCTGCGAGCGAGCGTCGGGCTCGCAACGTTCATGCCTGACGACGATGCACGCTCGTTGCTCATGCGCGCTGACATCGAGATGTACGAGGCTAAGCGCACGAGCCCCACTTCGCGTCGAGCGGTGCTGAAGCGACGCGACTAGCGATCGGTGGTCATGAGTGACCGAGACCATCAACACCCCGCCGGGTGGAACAGAATCCGACCTACCGGAAGCCGTGAGTATCGACGAGCATCCGCTGCGTCTGGCTCCGGATATCGGCGCACGGCTCTCGCCCGCCGAGCAGGCCACATTCTTCTGCACGCTCGTGGACTCGGCGTTCGACGCGATAATCGCGCATCGCCCCGATGGGACCATCATCTGGGCGAATCAGGGCGCCTCGGAGCTTCTCGGCTACGACACCCAGGAGATCATGGCCCTGCCGCCCTACGGCTGGGTGGCTCCGCGCCAGCTGAGGGCTGCGCCGAGGCGCATCGAGACGCTTTTGGTTGAGGGGCATCTCATGTTCGACAGCGCTGTTCGCAGGAAGGACGGGTCGCTGGTCGACACCGAAGTCAGCTCCAGGCGCGTCGATACGGCGCTCGGGCCTGTGTTGATCGCGGTGATCCGGGATATCAGCGAGTGGGTCGAGTCGAAGCGCGCACTCGAACACCTCGCCTACCACGACGGGCTCACCGGTCTGTCGAACCGCATCTTCTTCGATGAACGACTCGCTGCGGCTATCGCCGACTCCCAGCGATTCGGCGACATTCTCGGACTCGCGTACCTCGACCTCGACCACTTCAAGCCGGTCAACGACCGCTACGGTCACGACGTCGGTGACGCGGTGCTCATCGAGGTCGGACGCCGACTCGCCGAGGAGACCCGTTCACAGGACGTGGTTGCGCGTATCGGCGGCGATGAGTTCGTGATGGTGCTCAGGCGCATGACCGGCTACGACGAACTCGAGAAGGTCGCTCAGCGCCTGGTCGCACGCGTCGAGGCTCCGATCAACGCACTCGGTCACGAGATCAGCATCGCGGCAAGCGTCGGGCTCGCTCGATTCAACCCGCTCACCGACGATGCCCGGTCGTTGCTCGTCAAGGCAGACGTCGCGATGTATGCCGCGAAGAGCGACCCGGCGCACCCATGGCTGCTCTACCATGAGGGCATGGTTGTCCCCGAGGGAAGGCTCGACACGTGAGCTTCGTCCAGGCGGAACGCGCTGCTGCGGCACTCGGCGCGGACCGTATCTCGATGTTGCGCGCCCTGCCCGGCCTGGCGATCGGCGCCATCGCCGGTCGCGACTCCGTAGCTGCGATCGTCTCGGCTGTTCGCTCCGAGGGGTTCTCGGCGGTGCTGCCCACCAGCGTGGCGACCGGCACCGAATACGGCGATCCGGACGCGCCGCTCTCCGCCGTGACACTGCTGCGCGACACACTCGCCGATGAAGTCGAGGTGCTCGACCCGCTACGAATCGGCGCCCCGGAGCTGTGGGCGGCCCTCAACGGCCGATTCGCGGCCGAGATCGCGGATCGCTTCGGCGTCTCGTCGCCCTGTCTCGCCTGCCACCTGTACGTGCATCTCGCCCGAGTGCCACTGTCGTGGGCGCTCGGCTGCGCGCCGATCATTACGGGCGAACGCGATACCCACGATGGCCGCATCAAGCTCTCGCAGACCGACGCTTCGATCGATGCGGAGACACGCGTGGTGGCGTCGGCCGGGATCGAGCTTCTCACTCCGCTACGCCATGCATCTGGAGACGAAATCGCGCAGCTCGCACCGGGCTGGGCGCTTGGCGGTAGCGCTCTGTCGTGCGTACACAGCGGAAACTACGTGCGCGCCGACGGCACGGTCGACTACGACACCCGCGGCTATGCGCGCTACCTCGAGGAGTTCTTCGAGCCGGCAGGACGCGCAGTGGTCACGGCATGGAGAGCGTCGGGCCTCAACAACACCGCGAAGGCATCCGCACCACAGACCCCCGACTACGTCGGCATCGTCCGCGGCATCCTGGTGTCGTAGATGGGTCGAACGAGCGGCCCCGCGCGCTTTGGCGTGTAGCACCCGCTCGCGGGTATACTCGGAGTGAGTCAACTGCACGCGAGCCATACCGGGCTCGCGTTTGGCGCCAAGGGATGTCCCGATGTCGGACGATACGACCACGTACGATCAAGAGGTCGAAGAGCCACCCGAGGAAGAGAAGAAGCCTCGGCGTAGCTTGTTGGGCATCATCGTCGCGATCATCGCAATCGTCGTCATCATCCTGGTGCTCCTGATGCTTCGAGACTGCAGCTCCATGTTCAGCGGGGCGAGTAAGCGCAGTGGCGCACAGCAGATCGTCCCCGTCGAAGGCAAGACGCCGCTGGATGGATCGATCTCAGTGTGGCTGGAGGCAGGAGCCGACGTTCAGCGCGCGCTCTCAGACGCGCGGATATCGAGCTCCGAGATCATCGACATGGGCGGCGGCAGGTTTGTCGTGACCGTGCCGGCCGGCAGCGAGGTCGACTCCGTGGAGCGCCTCAAGAAGGTCGAGGGCGTCGCCGACTCGGGTCGCGTCTACCAAGACTAGGTGGCACCGATCGCGCGCCGGTCCTAGACCCGGGGGTAACTCCCGAGCACCTTGACCTCGCGCAGCTTCAACCGCAAGCAGTCCAGCGCGGTCTTCACGTGCGCATCGTCGACATGCCCCTCGAGGTCGACGAAGAACATGTAGTCCCCCAGCTGGCGCTTGGTGGGGCGCGACTGGATCTTGGTCAGGTTCATACCGCCATACGCGAACTCCGAGAGAATCATGAGCAGCGTGCCCGGCCTGTCCTTCTTCATGAACAGTGCCAGCGAGGTCTTGTCCTTGCCGGTCGGCTCGCAGATGCCCCTCCCGATCACCACGAAGCGCGTCTGATTGCCGGCGTAGTCCTCGACGTTCTCTTCAAGAATCGCGCCCCCATAGAGCCTCGCCGCCACGGCGGGTCCCAGTGCGGCTACCCCCGGACTCACGACGGCGGTCTGGACCGCCTCGGCGTTGGAGTTGGCAGCGACCACCGGACGACCGGGGAGATTGCGCTCAAGCCAGCGGCGGCACTGCCCGCTCGCCTGAGGGTGCGCGACTACGGAAGCCACGTCGGCCATACCCGTTCCGGGGGCGGCGACGAGGTTGAAGTGGATATCGAGCACGAGCTCACTCTGGATCTCCAACTGCGTGTCGAACGCGAGGGCGTCGAGGGTCGCCGGCACTGAGCCTTCGATCGAGTTCTCGATCGGGACGACGCCCGCATCGGCACGGCCGCGCTCAACGGCCTCGAACACCTCGGGGATGCTCGTGCACTCAACCGGCTCCAGGCCATCGACCGCAAGCAGTCCGAGTGCCTCTTCAGAGAACGTGCCTGCCGGTCCGAGGAATGCGTAACGAGTCATCATCGTCTCCGTGGTGAGATGAACGGTTCGGGCGATTGGCCTGGGGCGCAGACGCGGTTCTTGCCGGAGTTCTTGGCGCGATACAACGCGTCATCGGACTCTCGCAGCAGTGCGTCCTTGCTCTCAGCATTCGTCGGGTACGTCGCCATGCCGATACTCACCGTCAGCGTACAAGTACGGGCGCCGGTGTCGTCGGGGAACAGGTGCTCCGAGAACGCCTCACGGATCTTCTCGGCGGCCACGAATGCGCCGGCGGCATCGGTCTCGGGCAGCACGACAGCGAACTCCTCGCCGCCGTAGCGCGCGATCACGTCGATGTCGCGGACGGCCCGGCCGAGCACCCCGCCGAACTCGGAGAGCGCGCGGTCGCCGGCGAGGTGACCGTACGCGTCGTTGAAGCCCTTGAAGTCGTCCGTGTCGATCATGAGCAGCGACAGATCCTTGCCGAACCGCTTCGCGCGAGACATCTCCTCGTCTATCCGCTGCTGCAGATAACGGTAGTTGGCGATGCCGGTGAGCTCGTCGGTCACAGCAAGCCGCCTGGTCAGCTTGTAGAGCCGGGAGTTCTCGACCGCCACAACGAGCTCGCTGGCGAGTGCGTAGATGACGAGCCGGTCCTCTTCGGTGAGCCGCTCCATATCTTCGCCGTTGGCGCAGAAGAGCACCATGAGCGACCCATGGTCGAAAGCCCGCTGGCAGTTGAGGTGGCCGCTCACCGAGTCGAGGTCGACGGTCGCACCGTCAACGACCCCCTCGGGCCGCGGCATACCGACACTCGACGAAAACAACGTCTCCGACGTCTCCTTGTCGATGACGAAGATCGCGAGTGACGGGAAGTCGATGACCTTGGCGATGGTGTCGAGTACCAGCTCTCCGACCTCATCGAAATCGAGTGACGAGTGGATGATCTCCGTGATCCGGGCGACGGCCTGAAGCTCGCCGAGGCGCCGCGCAAGCTGCTCATTCATCCGCTCGCGGTCGGCCAGAATCTCCTCGACCTGGGCGTCACGCTGACGTTGCCGGCCGACGGCGTTGGCAACGATGAGCCCGATGCACAGCAACGCGACCATGGAGACGCCCACCTCAACGAGATCGAGAGGTGTTTGGGTGCTCGCCACGAGGTGGGCGGTGGTGTAGGCACACACAAGGCCGATGGTCGCGAGCAGCGCGACTCCGCGCTTCGCCGTCATCGCGTACAAGATGACGAGCAGTGCGTACACGCCGACGAGCGCATCGCGTGGGCCGAGCAACCACGTGTACGCGGCGAGACTCACGAGATCGACCGGCAGCACCCACAGCATCATCTGAGAGATGCGGTACGAACGGGCGAACGCCCCGACGAGCATCACGACCGTACCCACCAGCATGAGCGCCAGAGCCAGCAGAGCGACGTTGCGCTGCGGCACGCCGGTGGAGGGAAGGAGCCCCGTCACGAAAAGCCCGAGTCCAACGACAAGCATCATCAAGCGGAGCGCGAGATACATACGCTCTTCGCCCAGCATGCGATTGCCGGATGAATCCGGGGTCACGGGACTCCACTCGAGCAGGGACGACTCGAACGGCGAGATCGCCGTTCGTGGTACAAGTATAGCCGACCCTACCCGATCGCCTGTGCTCTGGCGCACACGGCCGGATCGCTGGAGATTCATGCATTCCGACTCGATCATCGAGCTCCTGCGCAGCGTTGCCGAAGGCGCGCTTTCGCCTGAGGACGCAGTGCATACGCTCGGCGACTTCTCAACAGCGTCGCTATCCGAGCAGGGCCGCGTCGAGGCTCGCATCGACCATCATCGCGCGGTTCGCTGCGGCTTCCCCGAGGTCATATTCTGCCAGGGCAAGACTCCCGAGCAGGTCGCCCGAATCTCCGAGGAGATCCTGTCGCGCTCCGACGTGCTTCTCGCGACCCGGTGCGACTCCGAGAACGCCGAGGCCTTCGCCAGCGTCGCCGACGATGCAGTCATCGACACCACAGCTCGGCTGGCGTGGGTCGACCGCCGCACGCACCCCGTCAGTGAAGGGCTCGTCGTGGTCGCGAGTGGCGGCACCGCCGATATCCCGGTCGCCGAGGAGGCAGCCCGTACCGCGGAGCTCATGGGCTGCCGCGTGTCGCGGCTCTACGACGTCGGCGTTGCGGGCGTTCATCGCGTGCTCGAGCACACGGAACTGCTGCGCGATGCGCGCGTCCTGGTCGCCGTGGCGGGCATGGAGGGGGCGCTGCCCTCGCTTGTCGCCGGGCTCGTCGAGGTGCCGGTCGTCGCCGTCCCCACGAGTGTGGGATACGGCGCCAACTTCGGCGGCGTATCAGCACTGCTCACGATGCTGAACTCGTGCGCAGGTGGCATCGGCGTCGTCAACATCGACAATGGCTTCGGTGCGGGCCTGCTCGCTGCGCGCATCAACCGGCCGGCCTGGGCGGCTGCGCTCGACGCGACGCCCGCCGAGACCGCCGCGAGCGCCGAGCCGCACCCCGCGCCATGATCGCGTACCTCGACTGCTCGACAGGCGTATCCGGCGACAAGTTCCTCGGCGCACTGCTCGACGCGGGCGAAGCAGGCGGAGCCTTCACGGCGGAGCACCTAGGCGACATCGTGGCGGCGCTGGCTCCCGAAGCCCGTGTGAGCGTCGAGCGCGTGAACTCCCACGGTATCGCCGCCGTCGGCGTGCGTGTCGAGGCCGAACGTCAGCCCGCGCACCGGCACTGGCCCGACATCAGGGCACTGCTCGAATCCTCCCCGCTGCCCGGGCCGGTGCGCCGCGATGCGCTCGCGGTGTTCGAGGCGCTCGCGGAGGCCGAAGCCACCGCGCACGGCACGAGTGTCGATGCGGTGCACTTCCACGAGGTCGGAGCGCTCGACTCCATCGCCGACGTGGTGGGCGTGTGCTCCGGCATCCACGCACTGGGCATCGAGTCGCTTGCCGCCTCGCCCATCGCGACCGGGTCTGGCTCGGTCGAGACGTCGCACGGCGTCCTGCCCGTTCCGGCACCTGCAACCGCGACGCTGCTGATCGGCATCCCGACCGTTCCTGGCCCGTCCACGAGCGAGCTCACCACGCCCACCGGCGCCGCGCTGGTGCGCGTGCTGGCGAGAAGCTTCGGGCCGATGCCCGCCATGCGCTCCACCGGCCAGGGTTACGGCGCAGGCAGCCGCGACATTGGCGCCGCGAACGTCTGCCGCCTCACCATCGGCACCGTCGAACCGTCGTCAGAGCGCGTGGCGCTCCTAGAGACCAACATCGACCACCTCCCCGCCGAGGAACTCGCGTTCGCCGCCGAGGAGCTGCTCGCAGCAGGAGCCCTCGACGTGTGGCAGACGCCGATCGTCATGAAGAAGGGCCGCTCGGCCGTCATGCTCTCCGTGCTCGCGCACGAGGCCGAGGCCGATACGCTCGCCGAGCGCATCATCGCACTCACAGGCACCCTTGGCGTTCGCCGAGAGTCGCTTGCACGCACCGTCGCGGATCGCGAGTCGATCGTCGTCGAGACCGAGTGGGGCCCGGCGCGCGTGAAGCTCGGCGCCGGTCGCGTTCGTCCCGAGCACGACGACGTCGCGCGCATTGCCCGGGAGCACGCGCTCCCCTACCGCGCCGTCGCCGCCGAAATCGCGCGCGTGGCCGAGTCGCAGGCCACCGCTCGCGGCTGACGCGGCGCGAGCGAGCGCGACGGCTTCACGCCACGAACCAGCGCTCCCCGTCCCGTGCGATGAAGCCGTCGCGCGCCAACTCCTCGAGAATGCCCATCGCCGCGTCCGCCCCCTGGGCAGCGCGTCCGGCCGCGCCCTCGAACGCGTCGAGACCCGCGGCGATGTCGGCTGTGGCGCGGCCGGGCTGCGCGACGACGTCGCGCAGCAACCACGCGCGCTTCTGGCGGCGGCTGCCTTCGAAGGCCGACTGGCGCGCGTGGTGCGCGCTGCGCCTCGAGGGGTTGGGGAGCTCGCGCTTGAGGTGCGCGCCGTAGTCGAGCAGCGCGTAGTACCAGGTGCGAGGCGACACGCCTTGGCGCGCTGCCTCGAGTACGGCAGCGGCGACGAGCGGCGTGACCTCTCGGTCGCTGACGCCGTCGCTGTCGGCGAACAGCTCATGCAGGAAGACGGCGCGAACGTTGGTCTCGAGGTAGACGCCCGGTAGGTCGAACGCGAACGCTCGGACGCCGGATGCGGTGGCCGGGCCGATGCCCGGCAGTGAGCGCAGCGCCACTTCGTCGCTCGGCAGCTCGCCGCCGAAGCGCGTTGCGACCTCCTCGGCGGCGCGCTTGAGCGCGATCGCGCGGCGGTTGTAGCCAAGCCCCTGCCACGCCACGAGCACCGGTTCGAGCGGTGCGGCGGCCAAAGCGTCGATCGTCGGGAACTGCTCGAGCCACGCCTCCCACTTGGGCACGACGCGCGGGACCTGCGTCTGCTGCAACATGACCTCGGAGAGCAGCACGGCGTAGGGGTCGCGCGTGTTGCGCCACGGGTGGTCGCGGTACAGCTCGCGGCCCCGCTGCGCCACGAGCGCGACGAACGCCGGCAAGCGTGGGTCGACTGCTGCCGTGGCGGTGCCGCTTGCGGCGTAAACCGTCACGCCGTCGCCCGGCGCGCCCTCATCGGCGTTACTGTCAGCGCGATTCACCATGCGCGGATGCTACTCCTCGGGCTCGTCGCCCACGACGACCGGTTCGTGCTCGGAGGGCTGCACGCTCTCCTCGGCGAGGAGCTCGGCGCCGATCTCGGCAGGCGTGTCGAGATGCGGCTTGGAGAACAGCGGCACCTCGACTACGAACAGCATCGCGACGAACGAGAGGGCCATGAGCACCGTGCCCCACAGGAACGCCTCGGTGATACCGGTGGTCAGCGCGAGCTTCACATCGGTGAAGAACGGATCGAGCAGCGGCTGCAGCTCAACCGGCACCTTCGCGGCGACGGCTTCGAGGGCACCGGCGTTGAGCAGCTTCGCGGGTTCCTCGGCGAGTTTGGTGAACAGCGGGGCGGCCTTCCCGAACGTGTCCGAACTCGAGGCGACCAGCGCGGTGAGTTCGCGGCCGAACGCGGCATTCATCACGCCGCCGAGCGCCGCCACGCCCACGGTGCCACCGATCGAGCGGAAGAACTGCATCGCGCCGGTGACCTCGCCGATACGCGTGGGGAACTGCGACTGCAGCGACACGGTGAACAGCGGCATCGTGATGCCGATTCCGATACCAACCAGCACCATGTCGAACGCGAGCATCGCGCTGCTCGTCTCCATCCCGATGCGAGAGAGCATGAACATCCCCACGGCTGATACCGCCAGCCCCACCACTCCGTAGATCTTGTAGCGCCCGGTGCGGCTGATGATCTGCCCGGTGACGATGGAGCCGGTGATCATCGAGAGCATCATCGGCATGAGCAGGGCGCCGGAGTTCGATGCGCTGCGGCCTAAGACGACCTGCATGAACGTCGGCAGGAACATGATCGAGCCGAACATGCCCACTCCCGAGAGGAAGAGCACGGCCATGCTCGCCGAGAACCCGCGGTCCTTGAAGAGCGTGATGTCGAGGATCGGCTCGGAGGCGCGCAGCTCGCGCAGGCAGAAGAGTACGAGTGCGACGAGTGCCGCTGCCAGCAGCGCGAGGATCGTGGGAGAGCCCCACGCGTACTCCGAGCCGCCCCAGTTCAGCGCGAGCAGCAGCGGCACGAGCCCGGACGTGAGCGCGAGAGCACCCCACCAGTCGACGCGATGCTGCTGCCCGATCTCGGGCTTGGGCATGACGGCGATGAGCAGGCCGAGGGCGGCGATGCCCAACGGAATGTTGATGTAGAAGATCCAGCGCCATGACAGCGTGTCGGTGAGCCACCCGCCGAGCATCGGGCCGAAGACCGAGGCCAGCCCGAACACGCCTCCGGTGAGCCCCTGGTAGCGGCCGCGCTCGCGCGGCTCGAACAGGTCGCCGATGATCGCCATCGCATTGGCCATCATCGCGCCACCACCGATGCCCTGGATGCCTCGGAAGATGATGAGCTGCAGCATCGCGTTGTCGGAACCGGTGAGCGTGCGGAAGATCGAGTTGAGCCACGGCTCGCCGGCCGCGCCCGACAGCGCCGAGCCAACGAGGAAGATCATGATGCCGCCGATGTAGAACCACTTGCGGCCGTACAGGTCGGACAGCTTGCCGACGATCGGGATCGTGATCGTCGAGGTGAGCGAGTAGATCGTGAAGACCCACGAGAGCAGCGCCATGCCGCCCAGTTCACGCACGATGTTGGGCATGGCCGGCCCGACGATGGTGTTGTCGAGCGCGCCGAGGAGCATGGCGAGCAGTACTGCCCCCAGAATCGACATCTTGCGGCGTTGCGGGAGTGAGCGAAGTTGCATTCGGGGGCTCTCCTTGCGGTGGACGGGGTGGGTCAGCGGACGGTCGTCGGCGGTGTCTGACGCCGGGTCATCACCCGCAGTGGGAATCGGACACAGCGTTGAGCGTGCGAAGCGTCGCGAGAAACGCGGTACGCTCGGAGTCGGTCAGGGGTTTGAGCTTCGCCTCGAGCTTGGCCGAGAACAGGTCGCGGGTCCGCGCCAGCTCGGCGACCCCCGACTCGGTGATCTCGACCTCCACGACGCGCCGGTCCTCGCTGGAGCGAACGCGCGCGACGTGGCCGCGCTCCTCGAGACGGTCGACGATGCCGGTCAGCGACGCCTGCGACGTCTGCATGCGCTCGGCGAGGGCGGTCATCCGCAGCGGCCCGTCGGAGAGCGAACTGAGCGCCCAGTACTGCTGGCGGTCGATCTGCGCCGCCCGCTCGCTCTCGCGGATGAGCCCGTGCCAGAAGGCGCGCAACTCACGACCGATCTGGGCTGCCTCATCGGCACCCGCATTTGCTTTATGGGGAATATTGTTCATGGCATGAAGTATTACCACATGGCGGGGCCGGCATCAACCGCCCCCGCTCTGAATCGCCCTGCTAGCCGCTCTTGATGTAATAGCGGCATCGGATCGCCTCAGGGCAATCCGATGGAAGTTCCGACTGGATGTAGTTCCAGCCATGGCCTTCGATCGAGCACATACACTCGACCCGCTTCTTCGCGGCCTTGATTGTGATGTCGTGCGCGTCGTCTTCGTGCACCGACTCACGCCACCAGCTGCACTTGCCCGTTATCGGCTCGTACCAGCCGGCCATGTCGGCCTACTTGTCGACGAGCGAACGCAGCGTCGCGGTCATGAGGTCGAGGAACCGCTCGAAGAACTTCTCGAACTTCCCGATCTCATCGTCGAGCCCGCTGGGCTGGTACTTCGCGTAGAAGTCGCCACCGGCGACGCGCATGGAGAGGTCCTCCATGCTGTTGATCATGTAGTTCAGGCGCTTGAAGACCCACAGGTCGAGCATGGCGCCGATGACCAGCGTGACGATGAAGAGCGTGAGGCCGATGGCGATCATGGTGCTGTAGATGACCCACTTGGCCTCTTCGGCCTGCGGAGTGATGTTGTCGATCGCGTACAGAACGCCCACCTGCTTGCCGGCCTTGTCGGTGACCGGGATCACGACGTGTGTGCGGCTGTCGCCGTCGTCACTCCAGGCGACCTTCCAGAAGTCGCCCTCCTGCTTGATCGTCTGGTGGCACGCGCCGAGGCATGCGCCGTTCTCGATACCGACGATCTTGCCGATCTCGGGTACATCAGCTGCCGTCGTGGTCTTGAGCTGCATCTTCTCGGCAACGGCCTCGTCGGTCGAAGCAACCATGACGAAATTGTCGCGCTCATCGAAGTTGCTCGGCTTACCTGCCGCATCGAGCTGCTTCTCGTAGGTCTTCTGGTCGATGGCTTCCTTGTCCATCATGAGACCGAAATCAGCACCCGAGATGCCCTTGAGCGCTTCGACGTACTTGGTTGCGTTCTTTGGGTCGGTGAAGTCGCCGAACTCATCGGCGGCGATGCTGTTGAGCTCGGTCCACGACGCGGTACCCACGTCGAGCGACTCCTGCGCCCACACGTCCAGACCTCCGGAGAGCGACTGGTGAAGATAGACGATGACCAGCAGTCCGCCGATCAGATTGAGTGCAACGACCCCGACCAGCATCTTGGTGCGAATTGACGTGACCTTCATTGACTTCCCTCCCCAAGGCGGCCCTTCGCCGCTTGCCAGCAAGTGTACCCGTTTATCTACAATCAGGTTACGGCCAATACGTCGCCGTCGGAACGTCCGACGGACGGGGGTGGCGAGTGGGACTGCTGGCCGGATGGCAGCTGCCCACCACGCACGAACTCGAACGCAACTGCGTCTGCGGATTGAAGCTGCGCAGACGTATTCCGAGCAACCCGTCGTGCCCCGTACTCACGTACGGGAACGCATCGGGTGTGGCTCCATCTGTGGTGACGACCGTGCGGATGAGCATGCGCGGGCGCTTCCAGGCGTGCGGGATGCGCACGTGGCAGTCCACGCACGTCTCGCCCTTGTAGTGCTTGCTCGACGGGTCGAGGTCGGGGTGCGTCACGTGCCTCGCATGCAGCGATGCGCCGCCCGGCGTCGTCGTGCCCTCGATACCGCCCGAGTAGATCGGGTGACACTTGAAGCACACAACACGCCTGGTGCCGGTCGCTTGGAACTGACTGACGTCGCGCGAGGGGTTCGCGTACTCGGTCTGGCTGTACGCGGGGTCGATGGCGATGGGAACCGCCGAGCCGTGCGGCCCGTTCATGCCGGCCGGCAGCGTGTGGCAGTCCGCGCACGTCATGCGAATGTGACGGATCGACTCGGTGGTGTCGGTTGCGCCCGGCGGGAACGGTGCGGCGATGAGCCATTTCGTCTGCCCCGAGTTGGGAGGCAGCGCCCACACGTAGGTCGTGCCCTCGATGCTGAAGGTGGACTCCGGGAACAGCTTTTGGACGGCGCCGCCCACGAGCTCGGCTGAGAGCGCATTGTGGCCCGAGCCGGTGACGCCGTCGAAGGCTGCCTTCCAGTCGTCAAGCGGGTCGGACCACACGCTGCCGGCAGGAAGCGTGGGGGCCGTCGAGGTGTTCTTGTGCGCCGACGCCGCGGCGGCGGCCGTGTCGTGCTTGCTCCCGCTCGCGTGACACGACGCGCAACGCGCATCACGGTCGGCGATCGCACGCTTGACCGCGGTTGCGCCGGCGTACGAGCCCGCACCCGCTGTCTGCTCGTGGCATATCGCGCAGCTGCTCGAACCGCCGCCCTCGAGCGTGCCGGCCTGACGCGCGTTCTCGTGCTCCACGCGCAGGTCGGTCACGTGGCAGCCGAAGCAGCCGACGTTCTTGCCGTCGACGTACGCGACCCCGTTGACGGTGCCGGACCGGTTCGCGTCGTGGTCAGTGAAGTGCGTGTTCTCCGAGAAGCCCGCGTGGCAGGCGATGCTCGAGTCGACGCCGCCGCAACTTGTGATGGTCCCACCGAAGATGCTTGCCTGCGTCGAGTGGCAGCCGTCTGCGGTGCAGCCCACGCCGCGATGCAGTACGCGCAGGTCAAGCGACGCGTGGCAACCGCCCCGCGCGCATGCCCCGTTTTGCGGAGTGCCGCTGGCGGAGAGTTCGGTTGCTACGTGCGAGGTCTCGATCGATGCATGGATGGCGCGTGTGGAACCGGCAACGTGGCAGGCCCGGCACGCGCCGGTGCCGGCCTTCTGCGTCCAGCTCGCCTTGACCACCTCCGAGACATCCTCGGCGGCGTTGTGGCATCGCGAGCACAACGTCGATCGGCCGCGCGCGGGGCTCGCGTATGTACGCGAGTGCTCGGTGCCAAGAATCATGCTGTGACACGAGCCGCACGCCGTCTTCGTGCCGGCCGCAGTGTCGTCCCAGGTGGCCGTGGCCTGCGCTGCGCGCGCTGCGTGGTGTGCGGAGTCGGTGCCGTCCGCCAGACCGCCGCCGCCGTTGTGCACGTCGGTGGCCACCACGTAGCTGCCGCTGGCTGAATGACAGTCGCGGCCCTCGCCGCAGGTGCGCTTCTCGGGGTTGTACGCCTGATTGCCGTCTGCCTTCGTCCAGTCATGGCAGCGCAGGCAGTCGCGATGGATGTTCGCTGTCGTCGTGGGAGCGCCGACCTCGGAGAGGTCGTCGGTGGGATGACATCCGGCGCCCGACTCCGAGCAGCCCCCGCTGGTCTCGGCGTGGGCGGCCGCCACGTCACCCGAGTGCGCCTCGGGCAGACCGGCCTTGCCGTGACACGTCGAGCACGCCTCGCTCGTCGCGCGCTCGGGCCAGCTGTCCTGCACGGCGACGACAGCGGCTTCGTTGTTGTGGCAGTTCACGCAGACATTGCCCGGCTCACCGGACATCTCAGACGTCGCCAATTCGTGCTCGACGACGAGACTGGTTCCGTCGTTGTCCATGAAGTGGCAGCGACCGCAGGGCGCGTCGCCGAACGAGGTGTCTGCCGCGAGTGACCCGGCCGGTGAGTGCACTTCGATGTCGCGCGCATGAGTGTAGGAGTCGTTCACGTAGTACAGGTGGCAGGTCTCGTCATCCTCGCCGCCGCACGTGATCGCGTTAGGCTTCGCGGCCTCCGCGCCGATCACGTGACACGAACCTTCACCCTCCTCGGCTTCCCCGGAGCAGGTCTTGGGCTTGTCGGCGTGGATGAGGTGCAGGTCGTTGACGCTGTGGCAGCCCAAGCCGGTATCCCCGCATGAGAGCGGGCTCTTGGCCTCGGCCACCTCAAGCGATGTCGTACCGTGCTGCGGCGAGGATGAGCCGGTCTTGTGGCAGTCCTCGCAGGCGCGGCCCTTCCAGTCCGAGAGCACCTCGGCCAGACCGTTGGCGCGCACGTCGTTATGGCACTCTCCGCAGCCAACACCGCCCTTGTACTCGCTTCCCGCCACCGAAGGAACGTCGGTGTGCGAGGCGGCGAGATCGCGCGAGTGACAGTCCTCGCACTTCGCGGACGCCTTGCCCTCCTCGGATGCGCGAACGGGCTCGTCCATGGGCGTACCCATGGCTGTGTGGGTGGTCTCGCGATAGTGCCCGCGCGGGTAGGGGTCGGTCAGCTTGACCACGTCGGCCGCGCGCTCCATCGACCCGTCGTGGCAGAGCTGACACTCCTTCTCGGGCGGCATGTGGCACGGAATGCAGCCGACGCCCTGATAGTCGTGGCAGGTCGTGCACTTGGCGTTGGGGTGATAGACGTTGAAGTCACGGTAGGTCTTCTCGGCGCCGTGACAGCCCTTGCCGGAATTGGTGCAGCCGCTCTCGCGGTCCGGCTTGTAATCGCTGGCCTTCGAGAACTTGTGCACGTTCGTGGTGGGAGGATTCCAGCCCCATGCGAACGCGACGACAGCGATCACCGCGACAAGGATGATCCACGGGCGCGCCTTACGTGCGCGCTCGGCCTTTGGGTCTGGTTTCGGGTCCGAGAACGGCGAGCGCCAACCCGTATCCACGGGTCCGCCGGAGCTCACTGCCAGTCCTCGCGGCGGGAATCGCCTGGAAGCATTGGAGTACTACTCCAGGTTCAACCCGAAGAGTTCCCGGGCTGCCTCTCGCAGCGCCTGGATCTTCTGCGCATCGTCAGGATCGTCCGGCTTGACCAGCGGCATGAGGAAACCACACCTCATGGCGATCTCTCCGCGGGACTTGTAGATATCCAGACCGTTGGACTCGATATGCTGCTGCACCCGCTGGCAGTAGTCGTATAACTTGCCCATTCCGCTCCCCTGCGCGTTTTGCCAGTACCCCCGGACGGTCAACGGCATCATAACCGACCGCACGAGCGTGTTCACCATCAATGATGAGAATCGGCTAATGATGGGAATGCTTGATAGTTGAGTCCGAATAATCTCGGGCGTTTACGATACAGTGTGCGGAATTCGATTTCCCCAACCTCCAAGGAGGCCCTTGTCATGGCACCACTCTCTGGCGACACCGTCTTGGTGAACTACACAGGCACGCTGTCCGACGGCTCAGTATTCGACTCGAGCGAGGGTCGCGACCCCCTCGAGTTCGTTATCGGCACCGGCGCGGTCATCCCCGGTTTCGACTCGGCTGTGTCCGGGCTTGAGCTCGGCGAGACCGCCACGGTAACCATTCCCGCAGCCGAGGCGTACGGAGAGCACCGCCCCGAGGGACTGCAGACGTTCCCGCGCGATGCCTTTCCGCCCGACGCCAACCCCGAGGCTGGCTGGGCCGTGGAGCTCGAGGGCGAGGACGGCCGTCGCGTTCCCGCGCTCATCACCGAGGTTGATGACGAGAAGATCGTGCTCGACTTCAATCACCCCCTGGCCGGCCAGGACCTGACGTTCGAGATCACGCTGGTCGAGGTCAAGTAGCTCGAACGGCACCCGTCAGCCAACCAATCGCCTCCTGAGGGCCGCCAGCACCGGGGCTCCCGTCGCCGTCCCGTAACCGCAGCGCCACGCTCTGGAAACACGGGCGTGGTTGACTGCCTGCATGGCTAAACCCGTCACATCTCCTGCGTCATCCCAACCCGTCACCGACGAGCTGACGACACTGCTCGCGGTCAGCCAGACGATGGTGGGCAGCTTCGACATCGACCGCAACCTGCGCAAGTCGATGCGCCTGCTGGCCGAGGGCATCGGTCTGACGCGAACGATGGTGGCGCTCGTCAACCCGAACACACACGAGCTGCGTATCGCCGCAGCCCATGGGCTGACGCGGGCCGAGATCGCGCGCGGGATATACCGCGCCGGCGAGGGCGTTGTCGGCCGGGTCGTCGCCAGTGGCAAGGCGATGTGCATACCCAACGTGGGTGAAGAGCCGCTGTTCCTCAACCGCACCGCATCCAGGACGCCCAAGAGCGACGTCGCGTTCATCGCGGTGCCCATCACGCTGCGTGGCGAGGTGCTCGGCGTGCTTGGCGCCGACCGCGTGCTCGAAGGCGGCCCCGTAGGACTCGATGAAGAGGTGCGGATCCTCGAGATCGTCGCATCGATCATCGCCCATGCGGTGCGCTTGTACTGGACGTACCAGCACGAAGTGGAGTCTCGGGAGTCGCTCAGACGCGAGCTTCGCGGGCGCTATTCGCTGCCCAACATCATCGGTGACTCCGACGCCATGCAGGAGGTCTTTCGGGTCGTCACAAAGGTGGCGCGCTCGAGCGCGACCGTCCTACTGAGAGGCGAATCCGGAACCGGCAAGGAGCTCATCGCGCACGCACTGCACTACCAGGGGCTCCGTCCCAAGGGTCCGTTCGTTGCGATCAACTGTGCCGCGCTGCCGGAGAACCTGCTTGAAGCCGAACTCTTCGGTCACGAGAAGGGCGCGTTCACTGGAGCGGTCGCCACCAAACAGGGCCGCTTCGAGCTCGCACGGGGAGGCACGATCTTCCTCGACGAGGTAGGCGACATCTCGCCCTCGCTGCAGGCCAAGCTGCTGCGGGTCTTGCAGGAGCGCACGTTCGAGCGTCTCGGTGGGACCAAGACGCTGACGACCGACGCGCGGATCGTCTCGGCGACCAACCGCGACCTGGAGGCGATGAGCCGCGCCGGGGAGTTTCGCGAGGACCTGTACTGGCGCCTGAACGTGGTACCCGTCTTCCTCCCCGCGCTCCGCGACCGCCGAGAAGACCTGCCGCTGCTCATCGAGCACTTCCTCGAGCGTTTCTGCGCGACAGCCGGCCGAGAAGTGCGCCTGTCATCCGAGACGCTTCGGCTCCTCATGCGCTACCCCTGGCCCGGCAACATCCGCGAGCTGGAGAACGCCGTGCAGCGGCTCGTGGTGCTTGCTGAAGACGACGTCATCGGGCCCAGCGACCTGCCGATGCACCTGGTCATGCACGATCAGCCGGAGACGGACGGCGGGGCCGGACTCACGCTGGAGGACGAGGTGGAATCACTCGAACGGCGTAGAATCGTCGCGTCGCTGCGCCGTCACGCTCACGTTCAGGCGAAAGCCGCACGCGAGTTGGGTATCACCGCTCGGCAGCTCGGCTACAAGATGCGCAAGTACGACCTGGAGGGAGCGTGAGGTCAGTGGCGTTTGAGCGCACGCAACCGGATCTGGATGCCGCCGTCGCCGACCTCCTCGGACCAGAGGGCCCCGAATCGCGATTCGCGGCTCAGGTAGCTGAGCGACGCGTCGAGTTCGATGCGCTCGTTGAGCTACTCGAGCGCGACGCGACACCGGGTGTGGACTCGGATGACCGCCACCGCATCGCGCGCGCGGTCGCAGCGGGCTGCCTCGGGGAGCAACACCTGTGGCGTGACCTCGCGCTTGAGAGGAGGGGCGTGCTGCGCGCACTCCTCGAGGAGTACTTCGAGCCCCTGGCCGCCGACAACGTCATGGATATGCGCTGGAAGAAGTTCATCTACCGCCGACTGTGCCGGTGGGGCGGATTCGCCACCTGCAAGTCGCCGAGCTGCGGCGTATGCCCGGACTACTCGGAGTGCTTCGGGCCGGAGTAGCCCCGGACGACAGCGTCCTACTCGCGACCGGGTGGCTTGGGCCGCTCGGGGCGACCCTCGAGCCAGCCCTCGCTCGCGTCGGGGAAGCTGTCGAATCGCGGGATGTACGGCTTGATGTCGAGCAGCGGCGTCTCGTCGAGCACGTCGATCCCACCGACGGTGAGCGTCGTGCCGTCACGCGAGATCAGCGTCACGACGGTCATCCCGATGGCATTAGGCCGCGCGGGGTGACGCGTGGCGAACAGCCCGTGCACCTCATCGCCGAGGAAGGTCTGGCGCACCATCTCCACCGGCGCCGCCCGGTCGAACTCGTAGAGCAAGACGAGATGGCTGAAGCCGTCGATGTCAGCCAGTCCGGCTGCGAACTCGGGGTCCACTTCGACCGTGCCGGTCACCTCCGGGCGAAACGCTCCCTGGATCGGTGCGTCGTCTTTGGCGGCGAACGGCGTGCGGATGGTACCGATCGGGCGAAGCTCTGGCATCGACGGCTCCTTGTCCGGCGGTTGGCCGTGCGGCTCGCGGTGCTACTACTCCACGCCGAGAATGACGGCGCTTGCCTTGAACATCGCGGTGACCTCGGCGCCCTCCGTCAGCTCGAGGTCATCGGCGGCCTCGGTGGTAAGCGTCGCCGTGACGTATTGACCACCGCCAAGCTCGACTTTGACCAACGCGGTTATCGGTCCGCGCGTGACCGAAACGATCGTGCCCTTGAGTTGGTTCCTGACTGAGAGTCTCATGCGACCCGCTCCTTTCGGGTGAACGGTATGACCCGTTCCGACTTCTGTCCACGTCCCTTACGGTCGAACACCGAGTCAGGCACCTCCGCCGCATGGAGCAGGCGCCGGATCTCGGGGGTAGCAGGGTCACCGATGAGCTCACGTGCGGTCCCGACCTGTACGACGCCGGTGCCGGAGTACACGACGAGCGTGTCGGCCAAAGAGCACGCCTCATACAGGTCATGGGTGACCATCACCACCGGTATGTCCAGCTCGGTTTGGACCTCTGCCAGCAGTTCGCGCATCTCCACTCGGACGGGAAGATCGAGTGCGGACAGCGGCTCATCGAGCAGCAGCGCTCGTGGCTCGGAAGCGATGACCCTGGCGAGCGCCGCGCGCTGACGCTGACCGCCCGACAACTCATGCGGTAGCTTCGCCGCGAGTTGCCCGATGCCAAGGCGGTCGAGCGTCGTGGATACCCGCTCGGCTCGCGCGCGGCGCGGGGTGCGGACGAGTGCGTAAGCGACGTTATCGGCGACGCTCATGTGCGGGAAGAGCTGGGCGTTTTGCGGGACGTAGCCGATCATGCGCGCTTGGGGAGGAACCCACAGTCCTGCGGTCGCATCGAACAGCGTCTCGCCGCCGAGGACAACCCTGCCCGCGTCCGGACGCAGCGTCCCGGCGATCGCCGACAGCGTCAGGGACTTGCCCGCGCCCGAGTATCCCAACAGCACGGTGAACCCGTTGGTGACGGCCCACCCCGTGTCGAGTGTGAATCCCGGCAGGTACGCTCGAACCGAGACCGACAGGCCACTCATCGCGCCACCGCCCTGGTCAGACGGTTTGCCAGCAACAGCATTCCGGCCGACACGACGGTGAACACCGCGACGAGCATCGTCGCGCCGCGCCAGTCGCCGTACAGCACCGCGTTGTAGATCTGCAGCGCCATCGTGTTCGTGCGACCGGGGATGTTACCGGCGACCATAACCGTCGCGCCGAACTCCCCCAGCGCGCGGGCGAACGCGAGCGCGAGCCCGGCGGCGATCCCACGACTCGCCAGTGGCAGCACCACCCGCAGCGCCGTCGCGATCTCCCCGTGCCCGAGCGTGCGCGAGGCGTCCGCGTGCGCCGGGTCGACAGCCGCGATCGCGGCTCGGGCGGTGCTCACCGCAAGCGGCAGTGCGATCGCGAACGATGCGATGACCGCCGCCTGCCACGTGAATGAGATCCCGTAGGCGGTGCCGGTCAGCGACTCGGTCACCTTTCCGAGCAGCCCCCGCCGGCCGATCACGAGCAGCAGATAGTACCCGGTGACCACCGGTGGCAACACAAGCGGCAGCATGACGGCAACGTCGGCGATCGCCTTGCCCCGGAACTCGCGCGTCGCGAGCAGGTATGCCATCGGCACGCCGATGACCGCACAGCCGAAGGTGGCGAGCAGCGCGACCTGAAGCGAAAGCCGCAGCGGGAACGCTATGTCGGCGAAGGCGATCACCCTACTTCGCCGGTACCGCGGTGAAACCGGCCTCGGAGAAGGCCCGCTGGACGTCGGGCGACAGCAGGAACTCCAGGTAGGCCTTCGCGAGCTCCTGCTGCGTGGAAGCCGAGATCGGCGCCCCTGCGTATTTGATCGGCTTGATGGTGCCATCGGGCACCTTGTATGCGATCTCGATGTCATCTCGGCCGGTCGCGTCGCTGGCGAAACCGATGCCGGCGTCGACCTCACCGCGCGCGATGTAGTCATCGGTCTGAGCGGCATTTGCGGCGTAGACGAACTTGGAAGAGAGGGAATCCCACAGCCCGATCGCCGTCAACCACTCAACCGCCTTCTGCCCGTGTGGCGCCACAGCCGGGTCACCCGTCGCGAGCCGCTCCGCCTTCTTCAGGTCGCCGGGTCCGTGAATGCCGGCCGGATTGCCCTTCGGCACGAGCACCACGAGCGTGTTGCCCGCGAACGTGGCACTCGCTTCGCCGGAGGCCAGACCCTCGGCTGCCAACGTTGTGACGGCCGACGGGCTGGCCGACAGGAACAGGTCAACCGGAGCGCCGCCTTCGATCTGCTTCACGAGCTGCCCGGACGCACCGTAGTTGAACGTCACCTTCGCCCCGCTCGCGCTCTCAAAGGCGGGCGTCTGCTCGGTGAGGACCTTCTTGAGCGAGGAAGCGGCCGATATCGTGAGCGCAACCGGCTCCGTGGTCGTCGACGCCTCCGGGCTCGGAGCCGATGCCGCTGGGGCGCATCCGGCCCCTCCCAGCGCCAGTGCCAGTGCGACCAGCCCGCTGGCCGCTCCACGCGCCAGACCGGCGGTCACCTTCAGGGGTACTCGCAGCATCCGCTTCATCACGCCACCACTTCGCAGTAGTCATCGCCGAGGCGCGCCATGAGCGTCTCTGACTCCATGTCCTGATCCTTGCCGATAAGCCCGCACGCGTCCGCGCGGCACTGGTTGCAGTGCGTCATCTGCGACAGGTACTCGCCACAGGCGTCGCGGGCTGCGTGGATATCGGCCGGTGAGGGCGGCTTCGTGTGCCGGAATCTCGACTGCGGGATGAGCGGAAGGATGTTGGAGAGGTGCGCTCCGTACTCGGAGGCGAGCATCGCCACCGCGGGAAGCTCGAAGTCGTTGACTCCCGGAATCAGCACCGAGTTCACCTTCACGATCAGCCCCGCGCGCACCGCCTTTGCGAGTCCGTCCCATTGCCGCTCGAGCAGCCGCGCCGCGCCGTCGACGCTGCCGTCGCGCTCGCCGTTCTCGTCGCTCACCCACGCGTAGACGGCGTGGGCGGTCTCGGGCATAACCGCGTTGATCGTCACCGTGAGGCTGCGCACCCCGACCGCGACCAGGTCGTTGACGCGCTCGGGCAGCGCGAGCCCGTTGGTCGAGACGCACAGGATCGACTCGGGATACTCACGGCGGACCAGGTCGAGCGTCTCGAAGGTCGCTTCGTTGGCGAGTGGGTCGCCCGGCCCCGCGATACCCACGGCAGCGATCTCGCCACCGCCGCGCTCGACGACGGCTCGCACGCGCTCGATCGCCTCGGAGGGGGTGAGCACGGTGCTCGCCACGCCGGGTCGCGACTCGTTGACGCAGTCGTACTTGCGCACGCAGTAGCCGCACTGGATGTTGCACTCCGGAGCGACCGGCAGGTGAATGCGGCCGGCCCGCTTGTGCGCGTCCTTGCTGAAGCAGGGATGGTTGGCCATCACGAGACGCTCGTTGCTCTTGGCGCTACAGCCTGCTGTGGGATATCCGTCACTCATGGGGCTCTCCTCGGCGCGTCTTGGTGCTGAGATGTGCCCTCAACAAACGCAACGCGCGTGCCAACGCTCCATACGCCCTGACCTGCGGTTTTGCGCCCTGAGGCGCCGACAAGCCCGACCAGATGGTCGGGCTTGCGACATTTTTGTCTTGTCGTGAGCGCTACTCGTGAACCTGGTGGAATCCCGTGCCGTGACAGAACGGGCATCTTGGGAGGGCGTCGCCGTCCTCCAGGTCGAGTCGAGTCCCGCAGACGAGGCACTGATAGCGCCCTGCCCCCGGTGTATCTCCTGCTCGAAGCATCTCGTCGGCCTCCAGTCTCCTGGCCTGCAGCGTCCTACGCGGCGAAGGTGTGTGCGTTCTTGGTGCACACCTTCGAACACGACTGGCAGCCGATACACGCACCGCCATCGCTGACCGCCATCACCGTGCAGATGACATCCTCGTCGTCCTCGTCCTCGTCGAACTCGATCTCGAGCGGAGCGAGTACGCCGCGTCCGCACACCTTGTAGCACCGACCGCAGCCGATGCACGCCTTCGGGTCGATGGAGTCCAGGTACGCCGGAATCCACTCGCGACCGTCGCGTGTCAGCGCCGTCGTCATCTACGCCACCGCCTCGACGCCGACCTCGCCGGTACGGATCCGCGTCGCTTCTTCGATCGGCGCGATGAAGATCTTGCCGTCGCCGGGCTGCCCGGTCTGGTTGACCGCGATGAGCGCGGCGACGACCGCCTCGACCGACGCGTCCTCGACGATGACCGTCAGCATGCGCTTGGGGACGTAGAGAACGACCTTGGGCAGATAGTGCTCGAGCGCGTACTCGGACGGCGTGGGGTAGAGCGGCACGACGGTCGAGTTACACATGCGACCGTCCTCGTCCATGTCGAGCAGCGAGCAGGCGACGTCGCCGCGCTGCTTGCCTCGGCCTTCCACCGTCTGGATCGACAGGGACGGCAGTCCGAGCTCGACAAGCGCCTCCTTGGTGAGGTGCAACTTGTCTCGGCGGATGATCGCGGTGATCTCCTTCACAGTCCCACCTCGCCGGTACGGATGGTGTAGGCCTCCTCGACAGGCGAGATGAAGATCTTGCCGTCGCCGATGAACCCGGTGCGCGCCTTGTCCTCGATGACCTCGACGGCGTGCTTGGCCTGCTCGTCCTCGACGACGAGCATGAGCAGGGTCTTGGGCAGCTCGTCGTAGTAGATCGGACCGACCTGCAGGCCCTTTTGCTTGCCGCGTCCGAAGACCGGCATCTTGGTCAGCGAGCCGTACCCGGCGCCCTCGAGCGCCTGGACGACCTCCTGCTCCTTCTCGGGCCTGATGAATGCTCGAACCATCTTCATGTCGCGTTCCTCTCCTTCGTATCCTGCTGACGGGTAATGGCTAGCAATCCGCGGCAAGCGCCTTTCGCATCCACGGAGCGGGATTGGTGCGCATCGTCTCAACGAGCTTGTCGGCCAGGTCGTCGATGGGGGTTGCCGTCTCGGTCTTGAGCGGCATGACTCCCTTGCGAACGAGCTTGGCCGCGCTGGGGCCGCCGATCTCGGTGAAGTAGACGATCTTGCAGTCCGCGAGCTTCTCGATCTTGGCCGCGATCGCAGCGTCGTGCAGGTCACCCATGCCGCGCGTCACGACGACCTCGGTGTCGAGGTCCCCCTCGGCGACACGGCGCAGCTCAAGGAAGGCGGCGCCTTCGGGGGTGATGTCGTAGATCGCGAAGGCGCCGGCTCGACCGAAGTGCTCGTCGACGGTTGTGCCTCGCGTGGATGCGAAGGCGACCTTCATGTCGTGCTCCTTTCCTGGGGGGCTGGCGTGTGCGGCGCACCCGTGAGCGGTGCGGGATGGACCGGACCAAGCAGATTGGCGATGGCGTCGATCACGGCAGTGGCCCCGCGGTAGCCCACGGTGACCTCACGCGAGGCGCCGAACACCTCGAAGCGCGGGAAGCCGGTCTCGAACAGCGGGACGCCGAGCACGCTTGAGGTGCGCCGACCGTGGCTGCCGCCGACGAGCAGGTCGATGTCCCCGGGAACGCTCGCAAAGTCCCCGACGACGACCTCATCGGCGAGGATCCGGCGGGTGACGGGCGGCGCGGTGGGAACGACGACGCAGACCGGGCGAGCCGCCATCTCGTCGAGAATCGCAGCGATGCCGGCAGCGCAGTCTGGCTCGAGTGCGAGCGCGAACCGCTTGCCGCTCACCCGCAGGTGCGTGTCGCGCATGGCGTCGACGAGCACACGCCGGTCGCGCTCGAATCGCGCTGCCGGAGGCGCACCCGAGAGCAGGGTAAGCGTCGTGAGCAGATGATCCGTCCCGGCCAGGCCGGTCGCGGCATCGATCACCGTGTAGGGCGTGTCGAACCGTTCGCGCAGGTCGCAGGCGGCGGGTTCGAGTGACGCACCGATGACGATGGTGTGGCAGCTCGTGTGCAGGTCGCGCAGCTGGGGCAGGGTGACCCCGCCGCTGGCCAGCGCAGACAGGCCTTCTCGGCTGCCATCGAGCGCCGAGAGATCGGGGATGACGACGGCTTCGAGTCCGAACGCCTCGACGGTGTCGCGCAGTTCGCGCACGTCACCGGGCGAGAGGTGCGAGCCGGCCAGCACGGTGACCCGCCACGGGTCGGGCTCGGCCTCGGGGTGGGCGTTCTCGGCGAGCGTGAGGAGCGCGCGGACGGCGGCGAGATAGCCGTCCTCCAGCCCACTGGTGTAGTCGGGTGCGTGCACGCTCAGGACGCGTGCGTCGAGCTCTCGGTCGAGCGTGCGCACCATCGCGTCGACGTCCTCGCCCTTGACCTCGGCCAGACCGCCCGAGACGAGCGCGATGACATCGGGATGCGACGCCGCATCGAGTGAACGCAACGCCGCTCCTGCAGCGTCATCGCTGCCCATCACCACGTCTTCGGTGAAGAGCTTGGTGGTGCCAAGCGCGATCGGATCGTTGAAGTGCCGCAGCGCGAGGACCTTGCCCAGGAAGGTGCAGCCCTGCGCCGCGTGGAGCACCGGGATCGCGCGATCGACGCCCTGAAGTGCGAGAGCGGCACCGAGCGACGGAGCGTTCTTGAGCGCATCGATCGCGCCCGTTCGCTCCTCGATGCGGACCGGTGTGGTCGCCAGCGGCGCCGCGCACGAGATGTCACGATGCTGCCGCTGGTAGAACGAAACGCTCGCGGCCAGGTCGCGTGCGAGGTTCACGAGCCCCTCGTAACCGGCGTACGCCGTCTCACGCTCCTGGTTCACGTCAACAAACGGCCACCCCTCCTTCGCAGCGAGGTAGCGGTTGCGACCGCCCGCTACGAGCAGGGTCGCGCCCTCCTCGGCGAAGTAGCGGCGGATGACTGCAGGTGAGATGTCCTCGATCAGAGGAACCTCGTGGCCGAGAACCTGCAGGACCTTCTCTTCGTCCTCGGCGGACGACTTCTTTGTGCCGACGGCGAGGATCTCGACCCCGAGATCGACGAGCGCGGACGCCATTGACCAGCTCTTCACACCGCCGGAATAGAGCACGGCGCGCTGTCCGTGCAGGACCCCGAAGGGAGCGAGGGCGCCGTCCAGCCACGCCTCGCGTCGTGCGATGACCGACTCGACACGCTCACGCAGACCGGCAGCAGCGGCGTCGGGCGAGGTCGCCTCGAGCGCATCAGCGATCGCGCGCAGCGAGCGGGCGATCTCCGTGGCGCCGAAGAACGACACCTCGATGCTGGGCATGCCCCACTGCTTCTGCAGCCCGGCCGCAACGTTGATGAGCGCCCGCGAGCACACCGTCGCCGAGAGCTTGGCGCGGTGCGCGTAGCGGATCTCTTCGAAGCGCGCGTTGCCGGTGATGTGCGAGAGCACGCGGATGCCGCACTCGCGCAGCAGCGGCTCGACGAGGTCGAGGTCGCCGGCGACGTTGTACTCGCCGATGAGCGTGATGTCGAACGGGGTGGTGACTTCGGGCTCAGCGGTGCCGATGACGTGCTCGAGCAACGCCTCCCCCGCGATACGGTTACCAAGGTTCTTGGGGCCGACGAAGCCGGGCGCGTGCACCGGAATGACAGGTAGCCACAGCTCGGATGCAAGCTGCGCGCACACGCCGTCCAAGTCCTCGCCGATAAGCCCGGTCACGCAGGTCGCGTAGACGAACACCGCTTTGGGATGTTCGCGGGCAACGACCTCACGGACCGTCTCGGCGAGTCGCTTCTCGCCTCCGTAGACGATGTCGAGCTCACCGATGTCGGTCGTGAAGCCCCGGCGGTGGAAGTCGCCGGCGCTTGAGTGCACGCCGCGGCCCTCCCACGCGTTGCCGGCACACACGATGGGGCCGTGCACGATGTGAGCGGCGTCGGCGATCGGCATGAGCACGATCGCAGCACCGTCGAACGCGCACGACTCCCCACCGCGGCTGCGGCAGACCTTATGCTTGGCTTCCGCGTCGCATCCGGCCTCGAAGAGCTTGTCGAGTTTGACTGACATCGGGCTCTCGCCTACCTGACCAGGTCAAACGAAGCGTTGTTCATGCTCGCGCGGTCCATCTCGTCGAGCACGGTGTTCACGATGTCGGTGAGCAGGTTCTCCGCCCCGCGATAGCCGATGATGGCGCGCTTGTGCAGGTGGTGACGGTCGAAGAGCGGGAAGCCGACTCGTACGAACGTGGTGCCGGTGTCACGCCACAGGAACTTGGCGGTGCTGGGGCCGAGGAGCAGGTCGACCGGCTCGGTGAACATGAGCGAGCGCAGGTGCCACATGTCCTTCTTGATCCACACGGTCGCATCCGAGCCGAACGGCGACTCGGCAAGCAGCGCCTCGGCGGCCTTCTTGAACTTCTTGTCGCCGTTGGTCGCCACGACGTGCACCGGACGGGCGCCGATCTCGAGCAGGAAGCTGATGAGGCCGAGCAGCACGTCCGGGTCGCCCACGATGGCGACACGCTTGCCGTGCACGTAGGGGTGCGAGTCCACCATCGAGTCGACCGCGCGGCCGCGCTCGAGTTCAAGCTCAGCGCTGATGTCCTTGCCGGTCAGCGCGGTGACCTCGGCGAGCAGCGCATCGGTCGCGGTGACGCCGATCGGGAACGGACCCCCGACGAACGGCTGGTCCCACGACTTGGTGATGAACTCACCGGTCTTGACGCTGGCGAAGCGCTGGAGCGAGAGGGTGCCGACGGCGTTGATCGCCTGGCGCACGTCCTCGAGCTTGGTGCCGCCTTCGGGGTACATGTCGTAGTCGCCGGTAGCGGGCGAGTCGACCACGTCGGAGTAGTCGCCCAGCACGCGGTAGTCGACACCCATCGAGCCCAGGATGTGCTTGATCTCGCGCAGGTTGCCCGAGTACCCGTCGAAGCCGGGGATGACGTTGAGCGTGCCGTCGGTGGTCTCGGCCTTCTCGCCAGTGAGGCCCTCGAAGATGCCCTTCATCATGACGTCGTAGCCGTTGAGGTGGCTGCCGGCGAAGCTCGGCGTGTGTGCGAACGGGATGGGCATCTCGGCAGGTACGACTCCGCGGTCCTTGGCGGTGGTGATGTAGGCGCCCAGGTCGTCACCGATGACCTCGGCCATGCATGTCGTGGAGACCGCGATCATGTCCGGCTTGTACATCGCGTTGGCGTTCTCGAGGCCCTCGATCATGTTCGAGAGGCCACCGAACACCGCGGCGTCCTCCGTCATCGAGCTCGAGACGGTCGCGATCGGCTCCTTGAAGTGGCGCGACAGGTGGCTGCGGAAGTACGCGGTGCAGCCCTGCGAGCCCTGCACGAACGGCAGCGTCTTCTCGAACCCGAGCGCTGCGAGCACCGCACCGAGCGGCTGACACGCCTTGCATGGGTTGATGACGATGCCCTCACGGGCGAAGTTCAGCTCGCGGTACTCCTCGGTCTGCGTCCAGGCGCTGACCCGAGCGATCTCCTCGGCCGACGAGCCGTTCTCGAACTCCTTCTTGTTCTCGAACTGCTCGACGTATACCGGCTCGGAGAAGAGTGTGTTGTGGTCCTTGGTCGTCATGGCCGGCCTCCTAGCTGGCCGCGCGCTCGGTGACGGCGGCTGCCGCTCCCGGCTTGCGGACGAGTCCCCATACGGGGCTGTTGACGGTCATGTCCATGTCACGGGCGAACACCGAGAACCCGTCGAAACCGTGGTACGGGCCTGAGTAGTCCCACGAGTGCATCTGGCGGAACGGGACGCCCATCTTGTGGTAGGCGTACTTCTCCTTCACGCCGGAACCCACCAGGTCGGGCTTGAGGGCCTTGGTGAACTCCTCGAGCTCGTAGGGGGTGGCGTCGTCCATGATCACGGAGCCCTCGGCGAGCAGCGGGTAGGTGCGCTTGTACTCATCGGCGTGGCCGAACTCGTAGCCGGCTGCGATGATCTCCATCCCGAGGTCCTCGTAAGCACCGATGACGTGGCGGGGGCGCAGGCCACCCACGTAGAGCATCACGGTCTTGCCCTCGAGGCGCGGCTTGTACTCGGCGATGATCGCGTCCATCTCGGGCTTCATCTTCTCGATGAGCGCCTCGGCGTTGGCCTGGATGGTCTCGTCGAAGTGAGCGGCGATGGCGCGGATGGACTGGTAGATCTTCGTGGGACCGAAGAAGTTGTACTCCTCCCACGGGATGCCCCAGGTGTCTTCCATGTACCGGCAGATGTAGTTCATCGAGCGGTAGCAGTGGATGAGGTTGAGCTTGGCCTGCGGCGCGTTGGCGAGTTCGGCCATCGTCGCGTCGCCGGTCCACTGGGCGATGACGCGCAGGCCCATCGCCTCGAGGATCCGCCGAGAAGCCCAGGCGTCTCCGCCGATGTTGTAGTCGCCGATGATCGTGATGTCGTAGGGCGTGGTCTCGATCTCGGTCGCGGCCTTCTCGAAGATGTGGTCGCGGATGGCGTCGTTGGCGATGTGGTGGCCGAGCGACTGCGACACGCCGCGGAAGCCCTCGCACCGAACCGGCACGATCGGCTTGCCGTGCTCGGTGGTCTTGGCCTTCGAGACCTGCTCGATATCGTCGCCGATGAGCCCGACCGGACACTCGGACTGCACCGACACGCCCTTGGCCAGCGGGAACAGGCCGTCGAGCTCGTCGATGATGGTGCCGAGCTTCTTGTCGCCGCCGTAGACGATGTCGCGCTCCTGGAAGTCACTCGTGAAGTGCATCGTGCCGAACGAGTCCACGCCGGTCTGGCCGTTGTAGTAGTTGCGGCGCGACCAGTTGGAGTAGGCGCCGCAGCCGACCGGGCCGTGGCTGATGTGGATCATGTCCTTGACCGGGCCCCACACGACGCCCTTGGAGCCGGCGTACGCGCAACCTCGGACGGTCATGACACCCGGACGAGACTTGACGTTGGACTTGACCGCGCACGTGGAGCAGTCGCTCGGGTCGTTGGGCTTGACGTGCTTCTCACGGTCGATGCGGGTCTTCTCGGGATAGATCGAGAGGACGTCGTCGATGAGCTTCTGCGTCTGATGGATCTTGGAGGAGGGGTTGGACATGGCTTATGCCACCGCCCCGGCGGCCTCTTCGACGATGTCGGGCTCCATGATGCCGAACTCCATGAGCAGCTCTTCGAGCTCGTCCATGCTGATCGGCGTCGGGATCACGAGCATCTCGTTCTCGCTGATCTTCTTCGCGAGCTGGCGGTACTCCTCGGCCTGCACGTGCTCCGGGTTGTACTGCAGCACCGTCTTGCGGCGAAGCTCGGCGCGCTGGACCTCGTTGTCGCGCGGGATGAAGTGGATCATCTGGGTGCCGAGCTTCTCGGCGAGAGCCATGATCAGCTCGTCCTCGCGGTCGGTGTTGCGCGAGTTGCAGATGAGCCCGCCGAGGCGAACGCCACCCGAGTGCGCGTACTTCAGGATGCCCTTGGCGATGTTGTTGGCGGCGTACATTGCCATCATCTCGCCGGAGGTGACGATGTAGATCTCCTGCGCCTTGCCCTCGCGCATCGGCATGGCGAACCCACCGCACACGACGTCGCCGAGAACGTCGTAGAAGACGAAGTCGAGGTCGTCGGTGTAGGCGCCCTCCTCCTCGAGGAAGTTGATGGCGGTGATGACGCCGCGGCCGGCACAGCCCACGCCGGGCTCCGGACCGCCGGACTCAGCGCACAGAATGCCCTTGAATCCGCGCTGCAGGACGTCTTCGAGCTCAAGGTCCTCGACGCTGCCACGCTCGCGAGCGAGGTCCATGACGGTCATCTGCATCTTCTCGTTGAGAATCAGCCGAGTCGAGTCGGCCTTGGGGTCGCAACCAACGATCATGACGCCCTTACCGGCGTCCGCGAGTGCGGCCACCGTGTTCTGAGTCGTCGTGCTTTTGCCGATGCCGCCCTTGCCATAGATTGCTATCTGACGCATGGAGCCTCCTTTAACGTCGCCATCGCGATCGGAAAAACCGCGTTTCATGGGCGGTGTGAAGCGCAACGGGTGTGCCAAGTCCGATGAGGCTCTGACCTGCGGTTATACCAAGTCTGGCGAATCCACTCGCGACTATTTGGTGGCACCGTGCGACAGAAATGTCGCGAGATTTCGGAGAGGTTTCGGCGCGACAACGCAAGCCCGCGGGCTGCGCCTGACTCGCGGCAGCAATCCTTACGGATTCTGTAATGATTCTGGCACGCGCCTCGCTTTAGTCGGCAGCACCTGCCGAGAGGAGCCACGTTGACGACGACCAGAACTGTCCGAGCAGTGTTCGCATCGCAGCCCACCCTGGAGGGCGCCGGCGTGCACCTGAGGCGCGCGTTCGGTTTCGGCCGCGAGGAGCTGTTCGATCCCTTCCTCATGCTCGATGACTTCCGCGGCGATGACCCTGCGAAGTACAGCGCGGGCTTCCCGTGGCACCCGCATCGCGGCATCGAGACGATCACCTACGTCATCGACGGCGAGGTCGAGCACAGCGACTCGCTCGGCAACAAGGGCCGCATCGGCGCGGGCGACGTGCAGTGGATGACGGCCGGAAGCGGAGTGGTCCACCAGGAGATGCCCGAGGGCGACGCAACGGGCCGCATGGGCGGCTTCCAGTTGTGGGCGAACCTCCCCGCACGCCACAAGATGACCGACCCGCGCTACTGCGGCGTCCCCTCCGACGACATCCCCTCGATCGTCACGCCGGACTCGAGCGTGCGCGTGATCTGCGGCGAGGTCGACGGAGTCGAGGGGCCCGTGAGAGACATCGTCGCCGGCCCGGAGTACCTCGACGTGACGCTTCTCCCGGGCAAGTCGTTGACGCACCCGACCACGCCGGGGCACACGGTGTTCGCGTACCTCTTCGAAGGGTCGGCGTGCTTCGGGCCGGAAGGCGCCGAGACGATCTGCGCCGAGCAAGGAACCGTCGTGCTGTTCAACGACGGTGACGTGGTCTTGGCCCGTGCGGGCAAAGACAGCGCGAGATTCCTGCTCATCAGTGGAGCCCCGCTCGGCGAACCCATCGCCTGGGGCGGACCGATCGTGATGAACACCCGAGAAGAACTCGAGACCGCATTCGACGAGTACCGGCACGGCACGTTCGTGAAGGTGGGCACGCACCACCAGGAGTAGTCCCCGTGAACGTGAAGAAGGGCCGCACCCGAATCTCGGATGCGGCCCTTCGTGCGTTGTCGCGCGGTGGGTGCGGTGCGCCCTACTTCTTGTCCGGACCCAGCCCGACCATGATCGAGGTCTCGGGATCGTCCTGGGCGCGGCTGATCGTGATGCCCGCCTTCTGACCGTCCTTGATCGCCACGATGCTTGCGAAGGCGGCCTCCGAGTTGGTGCCGTCCATCGACTGGTCGATCTTCCAGCCCGCGGACTTCAGCTCGTCGGTGTACCACTTGAAGACATCAGCCGCGGCGTCGGCGGTCATGATGATGACCGTGAAGCTCTCCTCGCCGTTCGTACTGCCCTTGAGCCCCGAGTCGACCTTGCCGTTGGCGTACTGCGGGAAGTCCGACGGGAAGCCATCGGGGTAGGTGCCCTCGGCGGCGGAGAGCTCGGTCGTGTTGCCGTCCTCATCGGTCGTGCTGATGGTGCCTGCGTTCGTATCGACCTTGACGCCGGTCGCCTTCTCAACAGCGGCCTCGGTCGCTTTCTGTGCCATCTGCTGGCAACCCGAAAGTGCGAATACCGCGACCACCATAACCAGCACTAAACCCAAAGCTGTGATTCTGCGCATGAAGACCCCTCCGACTCATCCGCGATTCGGGCGAAAGCTCCGAGGAATCCCCGAGCACTACCGTCTGGCCGCCCTTGCGTGAATGCTAGCAGCGCACTGTGGTCGCCGTCGATGTCGCTCGCCGAAGTGTGACGGTCGTCGTGTTACCGAATGCGTGTAGGGGTATGCACCTACCGAGTGTTGAACCGTTCGACACCGAGAGGAGCCGACAATGGCAACCAGCGCTTTCGGCGACAGCACCGGTCTGATCACCGGTCTGTTCAGCGGGACGTTCGGCCTGATTTACGCGGCGTGGGCCGTTCTCTACCTCGTGGGGCTGTGGAAGATCTTCGCGAAGGCCGGCGAGCCCGGCTGGGCGGCGATCGTGCCGATCTACAACATCTTCGTACTGCTCAAGATCGTCGGTCGCCCGTGGTGGTGGCTGCTGCTCATGCTGATCCCCTTCGTCAACTTCGTGATCGCGATCATGATCACGTGGAATCTGGCGAAGGTGTTCGGTCACGGCTTCGGGTACTTCCTCGGCCTGCTGTTCCTCGGCGGCATCTTCTACCCGATGCTGGGGTTCGGCGGCTCACGGTACTTGGGACCTGCAGTCTAGCCCGAGCCCTGCGACTTCACCTGCAACAACAAGGCAGCCCTACCCCCGAGGGGATAGGGCTGCCGTCATTTCGTGGTGCGGGTGAAAGGAGTTGAACCTTCACGGGGTTGCCCCCACATGGACCTGAACCATGCGCGTCTGCCATTCCGCCACACCCGCGTAGCGCGAGGACAGATAGTAGCACCGCAGGTGGAGTGGGGCAAACAGGCAGGTGGAGTGGGGACGTCGCGCCGGCTCTCCCGACGCTACGTTGCGTGCGAACCCGCCAGATCCTCGCGTCGGAACAATCCGAGGAGCGTGGGCGCAGTCGCTGGCTGCACGAAGAACGATGGTGTGACCGTCGACTCCACGGAGGGCGGCATCGTGATCGTAGGCTGTTCCGATGCGGGCGGCTCTTCAGGTGTGGGCATCGCCGTGATGGAGAAGACGACCGTCTGCGTTGCCTCGACATTGCCCGCTACGTCCACTGAGCCGAACTCGAGGGTGTGTGGTCCGACCGTATCGGTCGCCAGCACCGTACCGGTCGCGATGTCACCGCCGTCGAGGCTCCAGCGGGTCTCGGCCACGCCCGTGCCCGTCGCATCGGTCGCCGAGAGCGTGATCGTCGCAACTCCCGAGTACTCGGTCGCCACGTCGCTCGCTGTGATCGGCGCGACGGTATCGACGGTGAACGTCGTCACGGTCGGCGTTTCAACGTTGCTCGCCGAGTCGACCGAGAAGAACTGCACCGCGTGCGTGCCCTCGACGCTCGTCGCAAGAACGGTCCCGCTTGTGACGGCACCGCCGTCGAGCGAGTAGTACGTGGCTTCGACTCCCGAGCCCGTGTCGGTAGCGACCAATGAGACGGTGCCCCGTGCGGAGGCCTCGAGATTGGCGACTGTGAGAGGCGCGATCGTATCGGTAGCGACTGCTGCAGTTCCGTCGGGCGACAGGTCGTGCACGTTGTACCCGCCTGCCGCATAGCTCTGCCCGTGGCACTCGCCACACGCCTGCGCGTCCGCTTCGGCATGGCCACTCGTCGCGCTCAGGTGCAGCGCGCCGCCATCACGCGCGAGACCGACGACAGTCTCGGTGCCGGGCGTCGCATACTCGGCAGCCCCGCTGTCCCAGCCGGTGCCGGTGTCGCTCGTGGTGTGGCAGGTGAAGCAGAACGCGCGCTCGCCTGCCGCCGAGGAGGTCTCGAGCGATGCCCCGAGCTCATCGGATATCTGTGCGCTGTTGCCCCGCTTGGAGCCGTGCGGGTTGTGGCACTCGAAGCACGGCATCGGCGAACCGACCGGCAACGTGCCGCCTGCGGTCACGATACGGTGGCCCGCGCCCGCGCGCCCGGATGTCACGTAGCGCTCGATGTCGACGGTGGTGGCGGCCGGACCGGTGCGATCGGCGCCGTGGCAACTGAGGCAAAGCGCTGCGTAGTCGCCCCGCGACTGATCGGCCGCGAGGGTCGCCTGCGTGGGGACGGTGAGCGTCGTGGCGAGCGCGTCATACGCATTGGGTCCGCGGTGTGCCGCATGGCAGTAGAGACAGTCGCCTTCACGCCGCGTAGCGGTGGTCTCCGCGCTGACTGCGACTGCGGAGGTCGGGATGCGGCTGTGCGCGTTGGTATCGGAGGCCCAGGTGGCCGGACCGGTCCACGTGCCCGAGACCGGATAGCCGGTCGCGTCACGCGTGGGCGCCGAGGTGGAAGGGTAGTCCGCGCCGTACCAGGAGTCGCCCGCGTCGTGACATGCGAGGCAGACAGCCGGCCCGCCGTCCTCGACGTCGACTCCGTTGATCCTGCGGTTCGCGAGCATGCGCCCGTCGGATGATGCGCCGTGCGAGTCATGGCACGTCTCGCAGCCGCCGATGTGAAGTCCCGATGCACTCGTTGTCTCAAGCGAATGACCGCTCGGGAGGGCGAAGGAGTCTCGTGTGCCCGTCGCAACGTTGCCGGCGCTTGCGTTGGCCCCCGTGTGGCAAGCGAGGCATCCGGCGGTTGGGCTATCGGCTGCCAGAACTCCGTCCGTCTCGCGATACGCGAGGTCGCGATGGGCCGTGTGACACGCAGCGCAGCTCTGGCTGTCGATCTTGGCCTGCACGTGGGGTGTCTCGGCGAACGCCGAGGCCACGCCAAACGACAGTGCACACGCAACGACGACAACGAGCGCGCTCGTTGGGCGCAGCGCTCGTCGGATGGGTCGGGCAGTTGGGGCGAAACGCACGTTCCACACGGTCCTTGCGCTGGGTTCCTCTACGTGACCCCCTATGCGCAAGGCGCGAGCCAAAGGTGCTCTCAAAGCGTGTGAATATTATGGAGACTTAACGAAAGCTCATTCGGGCGTCTGCTCGGCCTTCGCAGGTCGACTGCGCCACCAGCAGTACAGGTACACAAAGCCGAAGATCGGCAACAGCGACACAACCGGGCCGAGGTCAGACATCGGCGCCCCAAACCGCACGCTGTTGATGACCCAATCAGCCGCGGTCCCTCCGATGAGCACGATGGCGGCGGGCAGGTCTGCGAACCAGCCGATGATCAGCCCGGCGAGTGTGATGGCAAGAACCGTCATGTGGAGTGGATCGGTTGCGAAGAGAAAGAGCGGCGCGCCGTCTTCGAGGAACAACGCAGCCATAAGCAGCGCTACCAGCGCACCGATCCCACGCATGATCCACCGGATCACTCTCACGTGTCGCAGCGATTGGCTCTGTGTCGTAGTCATGGCGACTCCTTCCTGCGCGTGGCTTCAGCCCGACTCGCCCGCTAGGACTTGCCCCTCATCTTGTCCATCTCGCGCTGCACGTCGGCCTCACTCGGGCCATCCGGGTTCACGAGTGCTCGGAATCCTTGAATGGCCACGCCGATTCCCCAGCCGAAGATGGGCCAGCCGGGCCAGAAGTAGCCCCGCCCGTTGATGAACCAGACGCCTACGAGCACCGCGTTCACGACGACGTACACCGCCAGACTCATGTAGAACGAGCGCCGCTCACCGATACGGTGGAGTGCTTGCTTCCTGAGTTCCTCTTCACTGGACATGATGACCCCCTGTGTCCTGGCCTGAGCGGTGGATATTCTACAGTGTAGAATTACTCCATGGGCGGATTCTACACCGTAGAACGAATGCGTCAAGAGGCGACGTTGCGGACCTGCGCGCTAGTTCGCCAGCGCGTCAAGAAGGTCCGAGACGCGTCGGGCCCGGACCTCCTCGGCGGAGAGCGCTCCCATCTCGGCGAGCACCTCGCGAGTGCGAGGCACGTCGCTCGTGATGATTCCGTCCACTCCGCGCATCGCCGCTTCGCGCACCATGGCATCGTCGGTCAGCGACCACACCCAGACCTTCCTGCCGGCGGAGTGTGCCGCCGAGACGAACAGCGTCGAGGCCATCGAGGACGTAGGCGCTATCACGTCGGATGGCAGCAGCGGCACCTGCCCGATGGCCACCGAGACGAGATCGGCGGTGCGAAGGCGGGGTTCTTTGCGATGCGCGAGGTCGGTAATCGCGGGGTCAAGCGAAAGCAGCACCGTCCGGTCGATGGCACCGCGAGCCTGAAGCAACGTCACAACCTCCTCGGTCGACTGCTTGTCGCCGGGGTGCGTCTTGATCTCGAGCGCGAGAGGCGTGTCGCCGGCGGCGTCGAGGAACTCGATGAGCGTGGGGACGTGCTGGCCCTTTCCGATGTCGACTGCCTGCACCTCGGCTAGGGTGGATCCGCCCACGGAGATGTCCTTGCCGCTCAGGCGCAGCAGGTCCGCGTCGTGGACGACCACGAGTTGGCCGTCGCTCGTGCGCTGCACATCGAACTCGAGGCGGTCGGCGTTGTCCTTGCGCGCCTGCTCGACGGCGGCGACGGTGTTCTCGGGCGCATACGCCTCGCCCGCGCGGTGTGCGATGAGCTCGATCTGGGTCGGCGCAATGGGTCCCCCAAGCGTCACGCTGACGACCAGGACGCCGAGCGCACCCACTGTCGCCGCGGCGAGAACGATCAATCCGATGGCCGTCCATGGTGCCCGACCTGCTCGCTCGGCAGATGACGGCGCTATCGACCTGCTGCGAGCCCGCAGGTAGCGCGACATGACCAAAGCTTGAAGCGCGCTGAAGATGAGAACCGCGAGCGCCGCACTCAGCATGGAGTTCACCGCGAGCCACACTGCCAGCCAGCCCACGCTGCCACTCGCGCTCATGACCGCAAGGCGCGAGACGAGCGAAACCACAACGCCCGCGAGCATCAGCCCCAGAACCAACGCGGCGATCGAGCCGCCGATTCGCACCCAGCGACCGGCGGTGAGTTCACGGCTGCGCCGCAGTGCTGCTCGGCCGCGATAGCCCTGTTCGACGAATGCTTGTACGGAGAACACCCAGCGTAGCGCGAGATACACCCACATCGAAACCAGCACGACACCAAGCACTCCGCCGATCCAATACAGGCCGTTGGGATTGCGCGCGTACGCGGAAACCGGTCCTCTCGGCCCGAACGCGATCAGGTACGCACCACCCGCCAGCGCGAGCGCGGGAAGTGAGTACAGAAGCAGCAGCCAGAACTGCCACAGAGCGATTCTGAGCAGTTCTCCGAGGTGCTTGTCTGCCCCGGTCAACGCGTCCCATGCACCCTGCTCCGGATTGACGACCACAGCCGCAGTCGCCGCCACAGCGACGCGCTCGACTGAAATGGCCGCCAGCGCAGCGAGAGCCAATGCAAGCACGCTGACAGGAGTGGTCACGAGTCGGGTCAGCGCGGAGTTCACGACTGCGCTCGAGCCCGACGCCCGGGCCACGGCGAAGCTCCACGCACCAGCAGAGATCGGGCCCACGACGAGGAGGAGGAGTGCCTGGTACACAACGCCTACGCTACACAGCGCCCAGCCTCGCGCGCGGAACACCGCGATGAGGCCGGGGCTGCGTATCGCGCGGTGGTCTTCACTCACGGCGTGTCCCCCCTGTCGGCGCGATCATCCGCTCCATCACGCGCCCTCCCCTAGCCGCTCGAAGCTCCCAAGCAGCCGACTTCACTGATGCGAGCAGTATGGCACCGGCCGCCATCGCCTCACACGCGCTGGTCGGTGTGTCTCGACTTGCCGAGGAAGGGTACACTCCCCCCTATCTGACGATGCGCAGCGATTCTTGGGGGACGCCGTGCACGAACCCAATCCGCCTCTGCACCACACCACCAGCGGTGCCGTCTGGGGCGAGCACGAGACGGCTGCGTTCGATCGAGCGGTCATCACACATTCGCAGAACGCCGTCGTCGCCTGCGACGAGAACGGCGACCTCGTCGTCTTCAATCCGGCTGCGCGCACGTGGCATGGCATGGACGCGCGCGCTCTGCCGCCGGAGCAGTGGTCGAGCTACTACGGCCTGTACGAGAGCGATGGCGTCACACCGTACCCCACCGACCAGCTCCCACTCACGCGTACGTTTCGCGGAGAGACCATCCGCGACGTGCCGCTCGTCATCAAGGCCGAGGGACAAGAGCCCCGGCATGTCGCCTGTGGTGGCGGCCCGTTCTACGACGACTCCGGCAAGAAGCTCGGTGCCTTCGTGGTGATGGTCGACACGACCGCGATGCACCACCTCACACGAGAGCTCGAGCATCTCGCGAGCCACGATGTACTGACCGGCCTGGCCAACCGCCGGACATTCGAGTCCGAGGTCGAGCGCGCTACGCGGTTCGCCGCCAGGGGCGTGATCTCCACGGTTCTCTTCGCCGATGTGGACCGCTTCAAGACCTGCAACGATCTTTACGGCCACGAGTTCGGCGACAAGGTGCTGTCCGACATCGCCCAGCGCATGCGATCGGTGGTCCGCGCAGTCGACACTGTTGCGCGAATCGGCGGCGACGAGTTCGGCGTTGTGCTGTGGGGCAAGAGCGGTGAAGCGGTCGACCTCGTGGCAGTCCGGTTATCCGAAACGGTAGCGGCCGCGGGCCGTGTATACGACCTCGACATCGGGCTGAGTATCGGCAGCGCAGTGGTGGCCGCCGATTCCGATGCCTCGCGCGTGCTCGCCGAAGCCGACAGTCAGATGTACGGGATGAAGGCGACCGGAGGGCACGGCGGCGCGGGTGACGTGGGCGATGTGGGCGACAACCTCTAAGCCAGGGACGGTTGCCTGCTCGTCACGCAAGCGCGCGGTGGCGAGACCGTCATTCCCGCCGCGCGACGACGCAAGCACTCCCGCGCGCCCGCGAACACTTACAATGCGTGCGCCGCGCTTTACTCCCGAGGAGCCCTCCCGTGCCCCACATGCCTGATCTCAAACCGTTTGTGGTGGTGACCGGCCACTACGGCTGTGGCAAGACCAACCTCTCAGTCAACCTCGCCCTCGACTCGGTGGCGAAGTACCCGGCGGTAACGCTCGTCGACCTCGACGTCGTCAACCCGTATTTCCGCTCGTCGGACTACGCGGCGATGCTCGAGCGCGCGGGAGTGCGTGTCATCGCTCCTACCTTCGCGGGCACCACGCTGGACTCCCCATCGCTACCTGCTTCGATGTACTCGGCATTCGATACCGAGGGCGCCGTCATCATTGACGTCGGCGGGGACGACGCGGGTGCGACCGCTCTCGGAAGGTTCGCGCGCGAGGCGACCGCACTCGACTACGACCTGCTCTACGTCATCAACCGCTACCGCAACCTCACGGCGACGCCGGCCGAAGCTGCGGCGCTGCTCGGCGAGATCGAGACCGCGTCGCACCTCAAGGCGACCGGCATCGTCAACAACTCGCACCTGCGCGACGAGACGACGGCGGCCACCGTGCTCGACTCGGTGGAGTACGCGCGCGAAACGGCGGCGCTTCTCGGACTGCCGCTGGTGTGCACGACGGTACCCGCCGCGCTCGCCGACGAGTTCGCGGCTACGCAGGACTCTGCAGCGTTCGTGGAGAACGCATATCCTGTCGAGGTCTATGTTCACACCCCCTGGGAGGCCGGCTTCCAGCCGCACGAGGAGATCGGATAACGATGTCGAGGATCGTGGTCGACGAGCAGTACTGCAAGGGATGCGGGTTGTGCGTGGAAGCCTGTCCACGCCACATCATCGTGCTCGATCCCGACAAGATCACGCCCAAGGGCTACCACCCCGCCATGCTCACCGACGAGTCGGCGTGCACCGCGTGCGAGAACTGCGCACTCATGTGCCCGGACGTCGCGATCACCGTAGAGAAGGGGTGATCCCGTGGCCGAGAAGATCCTGATGAAGGGTAACGAGGCGCTCGCCGAGTCCGCGATCCGAGCGGGATGCCGGTGCTTCTTCGGATACCCGATCACCCCGCAGACCGAGGTCGCCGCGTACATGGCGAAGCGCATGGCCAAGGAAGGCGGCACGTACCTGCAGGCCGAGAGCGAGATCGCCGCGATCAACATGGTGTACGGCGCGGCGGCTGCGGGCGCTCGGGCGATGACCTCGTCGAGCTCGCCGGGTATCTCGCTCAAGGGCGAAGGCATCTCCTACATGGCCGGCGCCGACCTGCCCGGCGTCATCGTCAACATCCAGCGCGGCGGCCCGGGCCTCGGCGGCATCCAGCCGTCGCAGTCGGACTACTGGCAGGCCACACGGGCGACCGGCCACGGCGACTTCCACCTCATCGTGCTCGCGCCTTCGACCGTCCAGGAGATGGCCGACGACGTCTTCGAGGCGTTCGACCTCGCCGACACGTACCGCACGCCGGTCATGATCCTGGCCGACGGCATGCTCGGCCAGATGATGGAGCCGGTCGTACTGCCTGAGCGCAAGACCGAGTTCCCCGAGAAGCCGTGGGCGCTCACGGGTCACAAGAACCAGCGCCCACACAACATCGTCAACTCGCTGCACCTCAAGCCCGAGGACCTCGAGCGCTTCAGCGTCGAGCGCTTCGAGCGTTACGAGACCATCAAGGCCAACGAGCAGCGCGCCGAGACGTTCCTGGTCGATGATGCGGAGATCGTGCTCGTGGCGTTCGGCGCCTGCGCACGTATCGCCCGCAGTGCCGTGAACAAGGCGCGAGAGGCGGGCATCAATGTCGGCCTCATCCGCCCCATCACGCTCTGGCCGTTCCCCACCGATGCGATCGAGGCATCGCTGGGCACAGCATGCGCGGTCCTGACCGTCGAGATGAACATGGGCCAGATGGTCGACGACGTGCGCCTGGCCGTGAACGGCCGCGTGCCCGTCGAGTTCTTCGGGCGCGCCGGCGGCATCATCCCCACGCCCGCCGAGGTGCTCGCGAACATCGAGGCGCTCGCCGAGCGCTGCTCGGCGGCAAAGACGGGAGGTGACGCCCGATGAAGACCGTCTTCGAGCGTCCGCACGCCCTCTGCGACGTGCCCTTCACCTACTGCCCCGGCTGCACCCACGGCATCACGCACCGCCTCGTCGCCGAGGCGCTCGACGAGCTCGGCATCGAGGGCACGACCATCGGCGTCGCTCCGGTCGGCTGCTCGGTGCTCGCCTACGAGTTCTTCGCGTGCGACATGATCCAGGCAGCCCACGGCCGCGCACCGGCGGTCGCGACCGCCATCAAGCGTGTGAACCCCGCCAACACCGTCTTCACCTACCAGGGTGACGGCGATCTGGCCTCGATCGGCATGGCCGAGACGGTGCACGCCGCTAGCCGCGGCGACAACATCACCGTCATCTTCGTCAACAACGCGATCTACGGCATGACCGGCGGCCAGATGGCGCCGACGTCGCTCGCGAAGCAAGTCACGCAGACAAGCCCCTACGGGCGCGACGTGAGCTCTGACGGCTTCCCCATCCGCGTCTGCGAGATGCTCGCAACGCTCGACGGCGTCGCGCTCGCACAGCGGGTGAGCATGGACACGCCGCGCAACGTGCGTGCCGCGAAGAAAGCCATCAAGAAGGCGTTCGAGTACCAGATCGAAGGCGTCGGCTACACCATCATCGAGGTCGTCTCGACCTGCCCGACCAACTGGGGTCTGGCGCCAACCGACGCGATGGAGTGGCTGCGCGAGAACATGCTGCCGCACTACCCGCTCGGCGTGTACCGCGACGTGAAGGCCGAGGGCTTCGCCGACGTGGCCGAAGCCGCGCTCGCTCGCGATGCCGAGCCGGAGTGCGACCCGTGCACCGAGCCCATCGAGGCGTCCGAGCCGCCGTTCGAGGACGCACCCGGCGAGGTCGGCTCACAGGCAGGTGACGTCTGATGACCACCCTCAACGTGCTTCTCGCCGGATTCGGCGGCCAGGGCGTGCTGTTCGCCGGCAAACTCATCGCCGAGGCCGGCCTCATCGAAGGCCGCGAGATCTCGTGGCTGCCCAGCTACGGTCCCGAGATGCGTGGCGGCACCGCGAACTGCAGTGTCTGCCTCTCCGATGAACCCATCGGCTCACCGCTCGTACTCGAGCCCGACGTGCTCATCGCGATGAACCAGCCGTCGCTGGACAAGTTCTACGCCGACGTCATTCCCGGAGGCACGATCATCGTCGACTCGACCATGATCCCCAACGTGCCACAGCGCGCCGACGTCACCATCATCACGATTCCCGCGACCCAGCTCGCCGAGGACAACGGCCTCAAGGGCCTCGCAAACGTCGTGCTCGTGGGGACGCTCCTCAAGGAGCTTGGCTTCTGCGCCATCGACGCGCTCGACAAGGCGATCGTGAAGTCGGTTCCGCCCAAGCGCCAGCAACTGCTCGAGCCCAACCGCAAGGCACTCGCGCTGGGCATGGAAGGCGGCACCTGCGAGATGTAAGTAGCGCCATCCGCCGGCGCGAACACGCGCTCGCGAGTGGCTTTAACTGCTCGGCGAAGACGAGAGGGGTCTACACCATGAACACCGATTTCACGCAGATTGGGCTGCGCATCAGGGGGCTGCGCGAGGCGTGCGACATCACGCGCGACGAACTCGCGACCGAGCTCGGCGTCTCGGCTGAGACGTACGCCGCCTACGAGGACACCGGGGCCGACATCCCGATCTCGGCGGTCTACCACATCGCCAGTAGGTTCGGCGTAGACCTCTCCGAGATCCTCTCGGGCACGGATGCACGGCTCGACACCTACCAGGTGGTCAAGGCCGGCTCCGGGCGCCCGGTCAGCAGGCACCCCGGCTATCGCTACCAGGACCTCGCATGGCTGTTCAGCCGCAAGGTCATGCAGCCGCTACTCGTCACGCTCGATCCCACCGAAGAGCCCGCGGCGCTCGTCACCCACACGGGCCAGGAGTTCAACATGGTGCTGTCCGGCAGCATCGTGCTGACCTTCGACGACCGAGAGATCACGCTTGATGTCGGCGACAGCATCTACTTCAACCCGACGCACCCGCATGGCCAGAAGTGCAACGGAAGCACGCCCGCCCAGTTCGTCACGATCATCGCCGAATAGCGTAGGGGGAGACCGATCGCCATGGACCACCTGCTGAACAAGTTCTGCCCGCGCACCGAGTTCCACTCCTACGAGGACTTCGCCGAGAACTTCCGCATCGAGGCTCCCGAGGGCTTCAACTTCGGCTTCGACGTGGTCGACGAGTGGGCGGCGGTCGAGCCGGACAAGCGCGCACTAGTGTGGTGTGACGACGACGGCAACGAGCGGGTCTTCACCTTCGCCGAGCTCTCGCGCCTGTCGAACCAGACCGCCAACGCCTGGTCGAAGCTGGGTATCGGCAAGGGCTCGGTCGTCATGTTCGTGCTACGGCGCCGCTGGGAGTACTGGGTGGGAGCGATCGCTCTCGCCAAGCTCGGCGCCATCATCATCCCGGCGTCGATGATGCTCACCACCAAAGACATCATCTACCGCTGCCAGAGCGCGGGCGTCGAGATGGTGGCGTGCGTCGACGACGACTACGTCATCGAGCAGATGGAGGGCGCGCTTCCCGAGTGTCCCACCGTCACGAGCCGCCTCGTGGTCGCCGGCGAGCGTGAGGGCTGGGTCGATTTCAACGGGTTGCTCGAGGGCGAGTCCGATGAGTTCGCGCGTCCCGACGGCGAAGACCGCACCACCAACGACGACACGATGATCCTGTACTTCACCTCGGGCACGACCGGCCCTCCCAAAATGGTGCGTCACACGTTCACGCACCCGCTCGGGCACATCATGACCGCGCGCTACTGGCAGCAGGTCAAGGAGGACACCCTGCACCTGTCCGTCTCGGACTCGGGCTGGGCGAAGTTCGGTTGGGGCAAGATCTACGGTCAGTGGATCTGCGGCGCGACCGTGTTCGGCTACGACATGAAGAAGTTCGTGCCGGCGACCCTGCTGCAGAAGATCGCCGACTACAAGCTCACCACCTTCTGCGCGCCTCCCACGATGTACCGCTTCATGCTGCAGGAGGACGTCTCGGCATACGACCTGTCCTCGGTGCACAAGTGGACGACCGCCGGTGAGCCGCTCAACCCCGAGGTCACGAAGCAGTGGCTCGACCATACCGGCCACCGCATCCGCGAGGGCTTCGGGCAGACCGAGAGCGTCGTGCTCGTGGCGACGTGGCCGTGGCTCGACCCCAAGCCGGGCTCGATGGGCATGCCCTCGCCGCTCTACAACATCAAGCTGCTCTCCGATGAGGACGGCCACGAGTGCGCGGACGGCGAGGAAGGCATGATCTGCGTGACCGGCCTCGAGGAGGCCTGGCCTCCCGGCCTGTTCATGGGCTACTACCACGACGAAGAGCGCAGCCGAGAAGCCGTGGGCGGCGACTACTACGACACTGGTGACGTCGCGTGGCGCGACTCGGACGGCTACTACACGTTCGTGGGCCGCAACGACGACGTCATCAAGGCGAGCGGCTACCGCATCGGCCCGTTCGAGGTCGAGAGCGCGCTCATCGAGCATCCTGCGGTCGTCGAGTGCGCGGTCACCGGCGCGCCTGACCCGATGCGCGGCATCGTCGTGAAGGCGACGTGCATCCTCGCAAAGGGCTTCGAGCCGTCAGACGAACTCGTCAAGGAGCTGCAGGAGCACGTCAAGAAGACGACCGCCCCCTACAAGTACCCGCGCGTTGTCGAGTTCGTCGACGAGCTGCCCAAGACGATCAGCGGCAAGATCAAGCGCGCGCAGATCCGTAGCGAGGACGGCGTCGAGGAGTAGGCCGTGCCTGTACCACCGTTGCAGACAAAGGGGCGGCCACAGCGGCCGCCCCTTCTCGTTGCGTCAGTGTGCGCACCCGGTACTACTGCACAGGGGCCATTGCGGTCGAGAGCACCGATGCCGACTTGGTGAAGGCATTGCCCGACCAGTTCACACGCACTTTGAAGTGCGTGTACATCACATATGTGTCGCCGTTCCAGGGATTGACGGGTACGGGCGCGACCGTGACCGCGTTGGACCCACCGAAACTGAACGGGTTCTCCAGCGCGTAGGTCTCGTAGTAGTCGACGCCGTTCGTGCTGCCATAGCTGCGGGTAAGCAGGTAGCCGCCCACGAGTTTGTCGGCCGAGACGCCCGATGTGACGGGAGCCTGAAGCATCATCCAGTTGAGCGCCGTCGGTTGCAGGATGCGGAAGAACGAAGGCGCGCCGACGGCGAGCTTCGGATCGTACTTGGTGTCGCGGATCTTGATCGTGAACTCGCGCGTCTTGGACCGGTAGTGGTCACAGCCCGGATACCACAACCGATACGATCCGGCCTTCGGCTTCGTGAGCGCAAACGAGATGTTGCCCTTCTCGGTGGGGCGAACGCGAACGAGCGTGCGCCACACTCCGTCGAGCTTGCGCTGGACCCTGACGACGGAGTGCCTGTTCCAGTGAGCAGCGTTGGGATCGCTCGTGATGGTCCCGAGCTCCCGCAGATTGTTGCCCCTGATCACCGTGTGCGTTGAAGCGAAGCCGTTGAGCTTCACGGCCTCCTTCGCCATCGCGACGCTTGGCAGAGCCGCGCACACGACGACAGCGACCGCGAAGGCCGCAAACGTCCTCTTCCTCATGGTTCCTCCTCCGTGATAGCCGATCATCCCCGTGTCCGCGCACTCACCCGGAAGCGTGATTCCCCGGCGCGGTACCTCATCACTATGTATCCATTACGGCACCGCGCTAACTCGCCACCCGGCCCGCTGGTCCCCGGTCCGGGTCGAAGTGAGACGCCCGTCACATGCTGAGAATTCCCACACTCAACCCCTCGCCCTCCCCTGCCGATGAACCTTGTGAGGCACGAGTCACCGCGCGCCTGGCGTGGTGAATGAACCGAGCGGACTGGAGGCAATCATGCTGATCGCCGTCCTCGAGAGCACACCCGAGTCGATCGAACGTGACGTCGAGTTCTCATACGGCACGTTCACGGCCGAGGGTCTCGGCGAACTCAGTATCGAAGAGCTGCGAGCGTTCGACGCCGCAGGTCAGTTGAGGTGGGCGTCCAACGACGTCCGCGCGCTGGCGCTCGGATACTCTTCGCATTCCTCGGCCGCTCACGACGGAAGCATCGCCCCCGACGACACGCAGTTGCGGCTCGACGTCGAGACCGAGGTCGTCTACGTTCCCGCGCAGCGAATGGGCGTTCGCACCGAAGCCGAACTGCGGCGCATCGTGGGCGACATGACCGCTCGCGGCTGGGTCCTCGTCGAGGACACGCGAGTCGGCGCATCCGGAGGGCACCTGACGTTTCATCGCGCCGAGCCGCTCGATCGCGAGCAGCTCTCGGCGGTCTCGTACGCCGGCTAGCGCTTCACCTTGCCGCGCCACGCGGCCATGCCGCCGGCCACGCTGTAGGCGTTCTCGAATCCCATCGACTTGAGCTGCTTCGCGGCGGTTGCGCTGCGGCTGCCACTCGCGCAGATCAGGAACGTCTCGGCGGCAGGGTCGTATTTCGCGACGCCTGTCCGCAGCTGTCCGAGCGGGATGTTGATCGCACCGTTGATACGGCCGCCCTTGAACTCCGAGGGCTCACGCACATCTATAAGGACGACCTTGCCGGCGCCCATCTTCTCTGCCAGCTCGGCGGTCGTGATCTTCTTGACACCCCATCCGAACACGCGGCACCTCGTTTCTGTGACGGTCGACCTGTGCAGCATAGACCAGTGCCTCGCGGGGAAGGAACAACTCGGGGAAGGGTTGACCGGCGGCTCGACACAGGTCCGCGGGCGCGTGTCGCGACTGACTGAGGGGGACGACCATGAAACGAACACTCATCCGTGCGCTGGTACTCGCGAGCGCACTCGCGCTGCTGGGGGCTTCGGTCGCGTGGGGTGGTGTCGCCTTCCCGAACGACTGGTTCGCCATGCGTCCACTCCTGCGAAACGGCGTCGGCGATCTGGGCGAATACGCCTACAAGACGGGGGACTTCGCTGGGTCCCGCCTGGTCGTCGGACGCACCGACATCGCCGGGCGCGTCGTGCGCGCGTACGACCTGCGCACCAGCACGGTGACGGACCTGGGCCAGGGGCTCACCTCGGCTCGAAACCCCCAGGCGGCGGGTTCGTGGGCGTTCTACCCCGGTGAGAACGCGGGCACCTGGGGCTTGTATCGGCAGGCGTTCGGCACCCTTGCGGGCGAGCCGGTCACCGTGACCGCCAATGCTGAGAGCTGCTCGATCGACGATGAGACCGGCAAGCTCGCAGTCCTCATCAATGCGGACCCGTTCACCGATGACAGCCAGCGGGTGTGGGTCGCCTCCGTCACTCAGCCCACTGCGCTGACTCGCCTGAACTCGATCGACAAGTGGCAGTACAAGCCCGTCGCAAACGACGGTTACGTCACGTACATGCAAGACGCCGACGTCGACTTGGGCCAGGACACGTTCGACCTGATGCTCACAAGCCAGACGAATCCGGCCGACACGTCAATCATCGCAACCGGAGTCATGCCGGCGTGGAACAACGATCAAGCTGGCCAGGACTTCGACGGCGACCTGTTCGCCTGGCAACACGACGACCCCATCGCCAACAAGCACGTGATCCAGTACCGGAACGTCTCGGACGGAACGACGGGCACCATCGCAGTTACGGGGTTCGCGTACGACCCGAAGGTGGACGGCACCAAGGTGTATTTCAGGTCCGGTTCTCCGGGGAGCGACACTATCCTCATGTTCGATACCAGGCTCGGCACCTCCTACATCGTGGCCGTCGGATCGGCGATGGACTTGCTCTCGGCACAGGACGGTCGCGTGTTGTTCTCGATGAGCAACGGGACCTCATCGGCAACGCTCATGGAGGCGACTGCAGCCGAGCCGGTTCTCTCGATAACGGCGCCGTCCTCGGTGGCATATCAGGCTCAGCCCACCATCTCGGGCACTCTGACCGATGCGGGCGATCCCATTCAGACCGCCGAGGTCACGGTGCAACGCTCGACCGATGGCATCCACTGGGTGGGCGTGAGCAGCGAGTTCACGGACTCGCTCGGACGGTGGAGCACGCCGGCACCGGCGCTCTCGACTACGTCGAAGTACCGCGCGAGGTACAGCGGAATGCGCGTGCCGTCCGACCCCGACTACACGATGCATCTGTCCACGGTCAGCGACGTCGTCGTGGTGGCCGCTCGGCCGAGGATCGGAACGCCGAGCAAGCCGCGCACTGTCGTACACAACCGCACGTACACCGTGCAGGGCACGATCTCGCCGAGCCAGGCCGCGCAGCACGCTTCCGGCAAGGTCATCGCGTACAAGCGAACCAACGGGCACTGGATCGCTCGGCGCTCGTTTACCGCGAGCTTCTCGGCGGGCAAGTACTCGGCGCGCATGAAACTGCCGAGCTCCGGGAGCTGGCGCTACCGCCTGAAGTTCGACCGCAGCGACACGAACGCTTCAGCGTACGGGCCGTATCGGACGGTGACGGCGCGGTAGTCGGCGCCCCATCGTGGCTGCAACAACGGAGGCCCCGTCCGGAAATCCCGGGCGGGGCCTCGTGCGTCTCGTGCAGTAAGAACCGCTACTCCGGGATGGTCTCGAAGTCGTCGGGGCCGAACTCCGGTCCGTCGCCATCCGACCCGCCCTCGGGGCCATCGCCCTCCGGCGTCTCGTGGCGGCTGCCAAGCAGCTTCTCGCGCCAGCCCTCGAGCAGCGCGTAGGCGACCGGCACGACCACCAGCGTGAGCGCCGTCGACGTCGTCAGACCGCCGATGACGATGACCGCCAGCGACTGGCTGATGAGCGCACCCTCGGCGAAGCCCGAGGCGAGCGGCACGAGCGCGAAGATCGTGGCGAGCGCGGTCATGAGGATCGGACGCATTCTGGTCGCACCGGCGTCGCGCAGCGCGTCGTTGATCGACTCGCCATTCTCGCGCTTCTGCTGCACGAGCTCGATGAGCACGATCGCGTTGGTCACGACGATGCCGATGAGCATCAGCGCACCGATCAACGCCGGGATGTCGAGCGGCAGCTTCATCACGAACAGCCCGAGCAGGCCGCCGATGATGGCGAGCGGAAGCGAGAACATGATCGCGAGCGGCGCCACAGCCTCGCCGAACGCGAGCACCATGACCAGATAGACCGCACCGATGGCGATGAGCATCGCGATGCCGAGCTGAGCGAAGCTCTCGTTCATCTGCTCGGCGGTTCCGCCGACCTCGACCGAGACGCCCTCGGGCAGGCTGACCTTCGCGATGCGCTCCTTGGCAGCGGTGATGACCGAACCGGTGTCACGTGAGGTGATACTGCCGGAAACGGAAGCGTACTCGTCACCCTCCTTCGTGAGCACCGAGACCGGGCTACCGGTCTCGACCACTGAGGCGATCTTGGACAGCTTGATCTTCTTGCCGAGCGGCGTGTCCAGCGTGATGTTCTTGATCTGCTTGATGCCCGTGACCTTCGAGAGCTTCAGCGAGTACAGAATCGGCGTGTCGTTACCGTCGATCTTCACGGTGCCCAGGCTCTGCTCGGCGACGAGGCTGCGCACGGTGCCCGCGACCATCGCGGCGTTGAGCCCCTGCTTGGCAGCCTTCTTCTCGTCGACCGTGATCGCTATCTGCTTGCGCTCCTGGCCGAGGTTGTTCGCGACGTTCTCCACGCCCTCCAGGCCATCGAGCGCCTCGGTCACCGCTTCGGCTCCCGTGCGGATGTCGGCGAGCGAGTCGCCGGTCACGACCGCTTCGATCGTCGAGTTCGAACCCGCAGCGCTCTGAGCGTTGATGGTGATCTTGGCCGCCGAGTCGATCTCCTTGAACTCGGTGCGCATCTCCGAGACGATCTTGCGCGTATCGGCCTCGCTATCGAGCTTGACGAAGATCGCACCGCGGTTGGTGCCGGTCACACCGTTGCTCAGATCGAATCCACCGGCCGAGCCGACGTTGGTGTTGTAGACGAGCACCGCCTTCTCGGCAGAGAGCTTGTCCTCGATGGCCTGCATCGTCTTGTCGACGGTCGCAGCCTTCGTGCCCTCGGGATACTCGACCGTGACGTTGACGTACTTCTCCTTGCTCTCAGGCACGAAGCCGGTGCCGATGTAGGGCACGAGCGCGAGCGAGCCCACGAGAAGCGCCATTGCGCCGGCGAGCACGACCGCCTTGTGGCCGAGCGCCCATCCGAGCATGCGCTTGTACCACGCCTGTACCTTCGTATCGCCCTCAGGTTCCTGCTTCACCTTGGCGCGCAGCAGCGTCCACTTCGCCATGAGCGGCACGATCGTGACCGCGACGAGCAGCGACGCAAGCAGCGCGATGCCCACCGTGATGGCGAACGGACGGAAGATCTTGCCGATGATGCCCGTGACCAGGCCCAGCGGCAGGAACACCGCGACCGTGGTGATCGTCGAGCTCGTGATCGCCGAGGAGACCTCCGAGACGGCCTTGCGGATCGTCTCGGGAGTGCGCGGCTCGCCCTTCGAGAGGTGTCGGTAGATGTTCTCGATGACGACGATGGAGTCGTCGACCACGCGGCCGATGGCCACAGTCAGGCCGCCGAGCGTCATGACGTTCAAGGTGACGCCTGTGAACTTGAGCGCGACGAGCGCGATGACGACCGACATCGGGATCGAGACGACGGCGATGATGGTCGAGCGCCAGTTGCGCAGGAACAACAGGATGACGATGAACGCGAACAGCGCGCCGAGCAGACCCTCGCGGACCATGCCGTCGACCGATGCGTTGATGCCCACCGACGCGTCGTAGGCGTACGTGACCTCTGCGCCCCTGGGAAGCTGCCCGGAGAGCCTGTCCATCTCGGCCCGGACGTCCTTGGAGACGTCGACGGTGTTGGCGTCCTGCGTCTTGACGATGTCGATGAGGACGGCTGGCTCGCCATTGGCACGGCTACCCACGACCTCACCGGGCCCGTAGGTGACTTCGGCGATGTCCTTGAGCTTGATGAGCTTGATCTTGGGCGAACTCATGGAGCTGCTGCCCATGCTCATGCCACCCGAGGATCCGCCGGACGACCCGCCCGACGACATACCCGAGCTCGAGCCGCCCGAGTTCAGCCCGGACAGCTGGCCCTGCACACCAGCGATGGCGGCCTTCACGTAGCCGATCTGCGGCGCGAGCGCAGCCATCTGCGCGCTGGTGCTCTTCAGCGTCGCGCTCGCGTCGTCGCTCACGTCCTGCGCGAGCGTGCGGTCGTGATCGGATGGGCCGCCGGCCGTGGCCGTGGTCGGGTCGCTCACGATCGCCTGTGCCTTGTCGTAGATCTTCTGCGCCGAGGCGTTCTGAGCAGCGGCCTTCTCGTAGGGGATCTGCAGCTGGACGAGCGACGCCTGCAGCTGCTGCAGTCCGGCGACGCCGCCGAGACCCTGCCCCAGCTGCCCCATGCCGCTGCCGAGCTGCCCCATGCCCGCGCCGATCTTGCCGAGCGCCCCGCCAAGCGCGCCGAAGCCCTTGCCGATCGAGGCGAACGCGTCACCGAACATCGCGTTGGTGTTGGGATAGATCGCCACCGAGAAGTTCTTGATGTCGTCGACCGTACCAAGCGTGCCCGAGACGCGGATGGGCTGATTCACGTCGGCCACGTCGACCGCGCCGACCGGGAACGAGAGGTTCGCGGCCTGGAGCTGCTGGGTGACACCCGAAGCGGTGAGACCGTGCTTGCGCAGCTTCTTGGGATCGAGCTTGATCCGCACCGAGTTCTGGTAGTCGCTCGCGATGGACGCCTGACCCACGCCCGCAACCGAACCGAGCGCCGGCACGACCGTGTCGCGTGCAACCGCCCGCAGCTCGGACTCGGACTCGCCGCCGGTGATCGCCATCTTGAGGATCGGTGCCGAGCCGAAGCTGATGCGCTTGATCTGCGGCGTGACTGCCGTCTCGGGCAACTTCACGGCGTCTGCGGCCTTCTTGATCTCTTGCTCGGCCTTGTCCATGTCGGCTGAGAACGAGAACTGCGCGATGACCGCCGAGACGGAGTCGGCCGAGGTCGCCTGCACCTTCTCGACACCCGGGACGGCGGCGATCGCCGCCTCCATGGGCTTCGTCACGTTGTCGTAGACGTCGTTGGGCGCAGCACCGGGGTACGGCGTGACGATCGCCACGACCGGGATGTTGATGTCCGGCATCGTCTCGCGCTTGAGCTGCGACGCGGAGTAGATGCCTCCGGCGACGGCAAGCACTGCGACGATGATGATCGCTGCAGCGTTCTTGAGTGCGAACTTGGTTATGCGGTCCACTGTGGTTCCGTTCTGTCGTGTCGGCGTTGTGTGGCCGAGCGGTTCATGAGCAAACGCGCCACGGGGACGCGGGAGTGTTCGAGCCGGGCGCGGGCGAAGTGCCCGCTGCGGATCAGGGCGCAGACGCCACCATGGCGTCGATGAGCTTGTGGTGGATCGTGATGAGCGTTCGGATCTCGTCGTCGGTGAGCACCGCCATGTGGCGGCGCATCGCGTCTCGGCGACGGGTCTCGGCGGCGTGAAGCGCGTCGCAACCGAGCGGGGTGAGCGTCACGAGCGTGACTCGGCGATCGGAGGGGTCCGCCGCGCGCTCGACGTAGCCTTCACGCTCGAGCGCATCGATCGCAGCCGATGCGGCGGGCGCCTTGATCGCCAGCAGGGCGGCGACCTCGCTCATCTTGACCGCGCCGTGCGATTCGATGGCGCGCATGAGGAGCGCTTGAGAGAGCGTGATCGCGTCGGGCGCGTTGCACTCGGAACCGAAGTGACGTGCCGACATGAGGCGTCCCATGCGCAGAATCACGTCATCGAGTTCGTCGAGAAGTGCGTCGCCCATGCCGCCGGTTGGAGCATTTGTTTCGTTCTTCGAATTATTCATGCGTCGAAACATAGCGAGCGCCGTGCCATCGGTCAAGAAGAATCTATTCGAAGACCCGCGTGACCTCGGCCCACACGCTGCCTGCTGCCTCGCGCACGCGGGCGATCGCCGCACGCGGGCCGCGTCGGGCGAGACGCACGCGAGCTCCCACGTAGCGGCGCAGCCGTGCGGCGTCCGCTCCCCCGACGCGCGCGAGCGCGGCCTCGAACCGCTCAGGCGCGACCTCGGTCTGCGCGAGCTGCCACAGGGCCTCGCGGGTCTCCTCGGAAAGCTCGGTGAGCGTCTGACGCACGTCGCCGAGCTGCGCGCGGAGTTCGTCGATGGCCACCAGGGACCGCGCGCGGTCCTTCTCGCCAAACGATGCGAACTCGTAGTCAAAGGGCACCTCGTAGATCTTCTGACCCGCCACCACGTGCAGCTCGCAGTAGACGTACTTGAACGCGAGTTGGAGGATGCCCTCCTTCTCGATGCGTCGCATCGATGTGCGCACCGGCCCGGTTCGAAGAATCCGGAACTTGCCGAGCTTGGCGGCGCGCTGCGCGTAGTCGTGGTCCTCGGCGAGCAACACCTCCTCGTCGAACCCGCCGATCGCCTCGTGAGTCGCCTTGCGCGTGAGCATGCAGAAGCCTGGCGCGTGCGGTGACACGTACTGCATGGCTTCGAGGTAGAAGTTGGCGACCTCGCACGCGAACAGGTTGCCGGGCTCTCGTTCGAGCGGCTCGATGCGCGCCCCGGCGATCGTGAGGTCGCGCTCGAGGAACTCGGCGACCGCGGACTCGATGAAGTCGGAGTCGAGATCGACGTCGGCGTCGAGGAAGAGCAGCATCTCGCCGGTGGCGACGCCGGCTCCTGCATTGCGGCCCACGGCCGGCATCCCGCCATCGACGACGAGCGCGCCGGCCGCCCGGGCGATCGCACGCGTGTCGTCGATCGAGTGTGCGTCGGCGAGCACCACCTGGTCGGGCGGCGTGGTCTGCTCGGCGAGCTGCTCGAGCAGGTGAGCGATTCCGGAGGCCTCGTTGAGCGCGGGGATGACGACGGAGAGCGTGGGGCGCATGCAGACCTCCCGGCGCATCGCGGGTGAGCGCGACGCGAGCGTGTTCGATGTCGCCGCCAAGTCTCGCATAACCCCGCACCGCGGGTGCTGGGCTAGAATGTGCCCCGAGAGGATGCCGGTCGCAACGCCGAGGGAGGGTGCGTGGAGCAACCGCTGGTTCTCGACCGCTACCGCCCGCTCGAGGAACTCGGCGAGGGCGGTGCAGGGGTCGTCGTGCTTGCGTGGGACACGCGCATGCATCGACGCGTCGCCATCAAACGCATGCCGCTGCCGCTGGACCGCGACGGCCATCCGGTCGCCAACCCGCCTGGGCTCGCGGAAGCTCGTACGGCGGCGATGCTGAACCACCCTGCGATCGTCACCGTCCACGACTTCGAGACCGACGATGACGAAGCGTTCCTCGTGATGGAACACGTCGACGGCGCGAGCCTCGACGACATCCTCGACGACCTCGGTGAGCCGCTCGACCTCGATGAGATGGCCGCGGTGTTCGGCGCGGTCGCCGATGCGCTCGACTTCGCACACGACAACGGCGTGCTGCACCTCGACATCAAGCCCGCCAACATCCTCATCGCCCGAGATGGGCGCGTGAAGGTCGCGGACTTCGGGATGGCGGCGATCTCGACTGCGATGGGTCACGGCGCGAGTGTCGGCGGCACCATCGGCTACATGCCGCTCGAACAGCTCGAGGGCATGCGCGTGAGTGAGCCCACCGACGTGTGGGCGCTGGCAGCCGTCACCTACGAGTGCCTCACCGCCGAGAACCCCTTCGACGACGACACGATCGAGGCCGCCATCGTGCGGCTCGAGACGCAGGATCCACGTCCGCCTACCGAGTTGGCTCCGCAGCTCCCCGATGCGATCGACGACGTGCTGCTCGCCGCGCTCGGACTGCGCCCGGCGGACCGCTACAACAGCGTCGTGGCATTCGCCGACGCGCTGGAGCCGCAACTGGGAGACATCGGCATGGGCAAGCGCTCGCTCGCCGAGCTCGTGGCGGCCCACTCCGACGACGAGCCCGAAGCACAGACTCCCGGCTTCGACGAGGTCGGCCTCTGGGACCGGCTGCGCGGACGCTCCGGGCGCCTGCTCGTGGGTTCGATCGCGGCCGTCGAGTCCTCGTGGCTCGCCTGGGCGGGGCTCTCGGGCACGAACCTCGATCGCGCTGGCGTGCTGGCTGCCTGCGCGATGATCGCCACGGCCGGACTGCTCGCGCCTCCGCTTGGGACCGTGCTCGGACTGGCCGCATTCGCGATCGGGCTGTTCTCGACCGGCAACTACCTGCTCGGTTTCGTGGCCGTGTTGGGCGGCGGGGCGTGGTGGTGGTTCTCGGCACGGCACAGCAACAGCGCTTCGGTCATACCGCTTTCAGCACCCGCGCTCGGGCTACTTCACCTCTCACCGGCGGCTCCGATGATCGCGGGTTTCGTACTGCCGCTGCGGCAGGCCACCATCGCGGGTCTCATCGCGGGGCTTCTGTCGTTCGTCGCCTCGGCTGCGTCTCTTGTCGAGCCGCCCTACGCCCACGTCGTCTCGAGCGTCTTCCTCGACGTTGGCCGAGGCCCACTGGTCGGCGCCGCGCTGCGTGAGGCGTTCACGAATCCGTCGACCTACATCGCACTCGCCGGCTGGCCGCTGTGCGCGGCGGTGATGTCGTGGTTCTCGGCAAAGGGCTCGCGGCTTTCCGCGATGATCGGAGCCAGCGCGGCGAGCGCGGTTCTCGCAGGAGCCTACATACTCGCCGACCTCGTCAGCGTGTCACTCGGCAGCGGGCCTCCGTGGATGACGACCGGGCTCGCGGTGTCTGTCGTCGCGTCCCTTACAATGGTGTTTGTGGCCGCGGCGCTCGGTGCGCCGGTGCGGTCTGAACAAGACGGCGAAACGGAAGTGTCCGGTTCGCCCTGACGAAGGGCCACCGTGAGCCTGCTTTCGGAGTTCGAGGACAGAGTCGGGCGCGCCGTCGAAGGCGGCTTCGCTCGGGTGTTTCGCTCCCCCGTACAGCCCGCCGAGATAGCAAAGGCGGCCGGCAAGGAGGTCGAGCGCGGGCGCAAAGTCGGCGTGGGCAAGGTGTACGCCCCCACGCTCTACAGCGTGCTGCTGTCGCCCGAAGACGATGACAACCTCGGTGGATTCGCCGAGACCCTCGCCGGCGAGCTCGAGACCTACCTGGTCGGCTACGCCCGCGAGCGAAGCTACACCTTCGCCGTGCGCCCGGTCGTTCGCTTCATCGTCGACCCCGAGCTCAAGCTCGGGCGCTTCGAGGTCATCGGCGAGCTGCTGTCGCCGGAGGAGCTTGCCGAGGAGCTCGGCGACGACTACGCCGATGAGCCCGTCGAGGCGCAGGGTGTCGCGGCGAGTGCTGCGAGCATCGGTGCAGGTGGTGCGGGCGCAGCCGCTTCGGCGGCGGAGGAAGCCGCCCTCGAAGAACTCGCAGAGCTCGGGCGCCTCGGCACGCCGGGCCGCAAGCCGTCGATCCCCGTCGTGCGACCCGCGCTGTTCTTCGACGCCGAGGTCGAAGACTCGGATGCCACAGGCACGCGAGCCGGACACATCGCAACCGTGACCGTCCGTGGCATCGACCACGACGTCGTGCTGCGTGGTGACCGCATGCTCGTGGGGCGTCTGGGCAGCTGCGACGTCTGTCTGCAGGACCACAACACGTCGCGTCAGCACGCTGCGTTCGTACGCACCGACGACGGTTGGGCGGTCGAGGACCTCGGCTCGACCAACGGCACCGTCGTCAACGGTGCGCACATCGACCGCATCGTCCTGCGAGACGGCGACGTGATCGTCGTCGGCATCACCGAGCTCGTCTACCACGGCCCAAGGGGCTGATCGGATGATCGACGTCGCGCTGCTTGCCGGCCGACTCCTCCTGCTCGCCACCCTGTACCTGTTCCTGTTCGCTGCGGTGAAGACCGGCATCGGGCTTGTCGCCGGTCAACGCGGCAAGGGCCGTGGGCAGTGGACGTTGGCCGTGGTGCAGGGCCCGCGCGAGCTCATGGGCGTCTCCGTGCCGGTCGCCGGCCCCGTCGTCATCGGCAGATCGCCCGGCGCCGACATCGTGATCGGCGATGATTTCGTCAGCGGAAGCCACGCGCGGGTCTCGCCATCAGCCGACACGGCGGTCCTCGAGGATCTCGGCTCCACCAACGGCACGCTGCTCAACGGCTCGACCGTTCGCGCTCCCATGTCCCTGCGTGTAGGCGATGTGATCGACATCGGCGCCGTCCGACTCAAGGTAGGTCGCTCATGACGCCGAAAACCAAGCCAAGCTGGGCCTCGCTGACCGACGTCGGTCGTGTACGCGAGCACAACGAGGACAGCGTGCTCGCTCAGCCGCCGCTGTTCGTCGTCGCCGATGGACTCGGGGGGCATGAGGCCGGGGAGGTCGCGAGTTCGATCGCGGTCGAGACGCTACGCGATCACGCACCCAGGCGTCCGGACTCCAAGGCACTCACTCGCGCGGTTCGCGCCGCCAACCGCGAGGTCATGCGCGCCGCCCGTGAGGGCTACGGTCGTCAGGGCATGGGCACGACGATGACCGCCGCGATCGTGGAGGGCACACACATCGCACTCGCGCAGGTGGGCGACTCGCGCGCCTACCTGCTGCACGCCGGCGAGCTTTCGCAGCTCACCGACGACCACTCGATGGTCGCCGACATGATCCGCCGAGGACAACTCACCGAGGCGGAGAGCCGCTACCACCCCAACCGCAGTGTCATCACGCGCGCGTTGGGCACCGACCCCAACATGGCCGCCGATGCGTTCGACTACGATGCCGAGCCGGGCGACCGCTTGTTGCTGTGCTCCGACGGCCTCACGGCGATGCTCGAGGACGGCGCAATCGCCGAGGCGCTCGGCGCCTACAAGGACCCGGCGATTGCGGCGCGCATGCTCGTCGACGCCGCAAACGACGCCGGCGGACACGACAACGTCTCGGTGATCGTCGTCGACATCGAAGGCGACCCGTCTCGGGCAGGCTCGTCGGTGGACGCGCGCGGCAAGCGGGCTGATAGCGGCATCCTCGCGATCATCGGCTGGCTGCTGCTCTTCGTGCTGGTCGTTGGTGGCATCGTCTACGGCAGCTACCTCTACGCCTACAAGCAGGCGTTCCTGCGCGCGAACGCCGACGGCGTCGTCTACGTTTACCAGGGCGTGCCCGGTCAGCTCGGGTCGCTCAAGCTCGAGCGCTTCGTCGAAGCGACCCCCGTCACCGTCGATTCGGTACCCCCCGCCGACCAGCAGACTCTGCGCGAGGGCATGCGCTTCAAGAGCCTCGATGAGGCCCGGGCGAAAGCCCGCGCCTATACGGCCTCGGGCCTCTAGGCGCCGCCGATGAGATCGCGCCGCACAACCGAGTTGCTGCTCCTGCTGGCGGCATCCCCGCCCGTGCTTCTCGTGTTCGCGCTCGTCGATGCGCAGCGCGCCAAGGTGTTCGAGCCGAGCGCCCTGCTGGTACCCGGCGCGCTGCTCGTGGCGTTCATCGCGGCGCATCTCGCCGTGCGCCGCTTCGCACCCAACGCCGACCCGGGGCTGCTACCGATCGTCTTCGTGCTGTCGGGTATCGGCCTGGCGGTCGTCACCCGTCTCGACGCCACGCTTGCTGCATCGCAGGTGACCTGGCTGTTCGTGGGCGTGGCGGCACTCGTCGCAACGCTCGTCGCAGTTCCGTCGCTCGAACGGCTCGCGCGCTACAAGTACACGCTCATGGTGGGCGGCCTCGTGTTGCTGCTGCTGCCTGCGTTCATCGGACGCGAGATCAACGGTGCCAAGCTGTGGATCCGCTTCGGCGGCTTCGGCTTCCAGCCCGGTGAGCTCGCCAAGATCCTCATCGTGCTGTTCCTCGCGGCCTACCTCGCCGAGAACCGCGAGCTGCTCTCGGTGTCCACGCGGCGCATCTTCGGACTGCGGCTTCCCGAGCCTCGCACGCTCGGGCCGCTGCTGCTCATGTGGGTCATCTCGCTCGTCGTTCTCGTGTTCGAGCGCGACCTCGGCTCGTCACTCCTCTTCTTCGCGATCTTCCTCGTGATGCTCTACGCCGCCACCGGCCGCGCGGCCTACGTCGTCGTGGGACTCGTGCTGTTCGGCGCCGGTGCGACCGTCGCCTACAAGCTGTTCAGCCACGTGCGCGTGCGCGTCGACATATGGCTGCACCCGTTCACCGACGCCGCCGGCAAGGGCTACCAGCTCGTGCAGTCGCTCTTCGCGCTGGCGGCGGGCGGGCTGACCGGCGTCGGTCTGGGCCGCGGGCTGCCCGATCGCATCCCGTTCGTCACCACCGACTTCATCTTCTCGGCGATCGGCGAGGAGCTCGGGTTGCTCGGCGCGGCCGCGATGGTGCTGTGCTTCCTCGCGTTCGCGGTGCGCGGCTTCGCGACGGCCGCTCGCGCCAAGACCGACATGGCGGCGTTCACGGCCGTAGGCCTCATCGCAGCGATCTCGCTGCAGGCGTTCGTCATCGTGGGCGGCGTCACGCGCCTCATCCCGCTGACCGGCGTCACGCTGCCCTTCGTCAGCTACGGCGGCTCGTCGCTGCTCTCGAGCTTCATCGCACTCGCGCTGCTGCTTCGCGCGGGCGACGAGGGCACCGGCGTCGATGTCGCGCTCCAGTCCACCAGCGCCGACCTCGGCGTGCTGGGCCGGCTCGCGCTGGGACGCCGACTCGTCGCGATCACCACGGTCACAGCGCTGCTCATGGCCGCGCTCGTCGTCAACCTCACGTGGATCCAGGTCGTCGACGCACGCGCTCTCTCGAACAACCCCGCCAACACGCGCAACCTCGCCAAGCAGGCCCGAGACGACCGCGGCTCGATAGTGACCCGCGACGGCGTTGTGCTCGCCGAGTCCAACCCCGCCGGTCGCGGGACGTTCGAGCGCGTCTACCCGAAGCGCACCTTCGCCGCGCACACCATCGGCTACTACTCAACGCGCTACGGCCGCACCGGCATCGAGGCCGCCGAGAACGACATGCTCGCCGGCGGCACCCGCGCGTTCACGAGCTGGAGCGACGTGATCGACGCCGCAACCGGTCGCTCGGTGCCCGGCAACGACGTCGTGCTCACGATCGACTCACGCGTGCAGAAGGCCGCCGAGAAGGCGCTCGCCGGACGCAGTGGCGCGGTCGTGGCGCTCGACCCGCGCACCGGGGCCGTCCTCGCCGCCGCCGCGAACCCCACCTACGACCCCGGCACGGTCGACAAGAACTGGGACGCGCTCAGCACCGACCCGGACTCGCCTCTGCTCGACCGGTCACGCAACGCGCTGTTCGCGCCTGGCTCGACCTTCAAGATCGTCACGCTGACCGGCGCGTTGTCCGAAGGCGTCGCCACCCCGACCGACTCGTTCGCCGGCCCCGGCTCGATGAAGATCGGTGGCGCGCCGGTCACCAACTACGAGGGTGGCGGCTACAGCAAGATCGACCTGACGACGGCGACGATGAAGTCGGTCAACACCGTCTTCGCGCAGGTCGCGGTGAAGCTCGGCGCGCCGGCGCTCGTGAAGCAGGCCGACCTCTTCGGCTTCGATCGCGAGCTCGGCTACGAGATCGGCGCAAAGACCTCGCTCATGCCCGAGCCTGCGGAGATGACTGAGTGGGAAACGGCGTGGGCCGGCGTGGGCCAGCCCGTCGGCGAGCACGAGAGCCCCGCCGGCCCGCAGGCGACCGTGATGCAGATGGCGCTCGTCGCCGCCGGCATCGCCAACGACGGCGAGGTCATGAAGCCGCACGTGCTCGGCTCGATTCGCAACAACCTCGGCCAGCAGGTGGGCACCACTCGACCGGCCTCGCTCTCGCGCGCCACCGACCCGGCCACGGCGAAGATCGTCGCCGGGATCATGCAGAAGGTCGTATCGGGAGGCTCGGGCTATCGGGCGAGCATCAGCGGCACCAAGGTCGCCGGCAAGACCGGCACCGCCGAGGTCGGCAAGGGCAGGCCCACGAACGCGTGGTTCATCGCCTTCGCTCCCGCCGAGAACCCCACGGTGGCCCTCGCGATCATGATCGAGGGCGGTGGCGTGGGCGGTCAGGTCGCCGCGCCGGCGGCCAAGCCCGTGTTGGAAGCGGCCCTCTCGGCGCAGAAGGGTCGATAGAGCGATGCAGCACACACACAGCGCATATGAAGTATCAACGGCACGGATACGCACGGCACCAAGCACGAGTAGTGGTCTAGAATGTCGGCAGGGAATCATTCCCGCAGGTGAGCGAGCACGGGGGACACAGTGAGCGAACTGGTTTTCGGAAGCAGGTACCGCGCGACCGAGAAGATCGGCTCGGGCGGAATGGCCGACGTCTACAAGGCCGTGGATGAGGTGCTCGGCAGAACCGTAGCGGTCAAGGTCATGCACCCGCGCTATGCGTCCGATCCCAACTTCACGCAGCGCTTCCGCCAGGAGGCCCAGGCCGCGGCCAATCTCGTCTCCCCTAACATCGTCAACATGTACGACTGGGGTCAGGACACCGACACGTACTACATCGTCATGGAGTACGTCCGCGGGACCGACCTGAAGTCGATCATTGAGCAGAAGGGCGCCCTGCCCTCCCGCACCGTCGCCGAGATCGGAGCGCAGGTGTGCTCGGCGCTCACCGCCGCGCACGGGTACGACATCATTCACCGCGACATCAAGCCGCACAACATCATGGTGCAGCCCGACGGCACGGTGAAGGTCATGGACTTCGGCATCGCACGCGCCGGCAACTCGACCATGACACAGACCGGCTCGGTTCTCGGCACGGCACACTACGTTTCGCCCGAGCAGGCGCAGGGCCGTCCGCTCAACTCGGCAAGCGACCTGTACTCGCTGGGCGTCGTGCTCTACGAGGCCGCGACCGGCAACGTGCCCTTCGACGCCGACACCCCCGTGGCCGTCGCGCTCAAGCAGGTCAACGAGACCGCGACGCGGCCGAGCGCGCTCAACCCCGATATCGACCGTAGCCTCGAGTCCATCATCGTTCGCGCGATGGCGAAGAGCACCGATGACCGCTACACGACCGCCGAGGAGATGCGCCGCGACCTGCTGCGCGTCATCCAGGGCGAGCCGGTCGGTCCCGCCGCCGGGTTCGCGGGCGCTGCGGCAGCCGCCGGATACGTCGCCGGAGCCGCTGGCTCGGCCGATCACACAGCCGTCATGTCGCCGGTTGGCGCGAGCGGTGCAGCGGTCGCACGCACGGCGCAGCGCAAGAAGAAGCCCGTATGGCCGTGGATCGCCGTCACGGCTGCGCTCATCCTCGCCGGGCTCGGCGTGGCATGGTACATGGGGTTGCTCGGCAACGCGGTCAAGCCCGTACCCGACGTTCGCACGCTGGACCGCGCCGCAGCGACCGTCGCCCTCGAAGAGGCCGGGTTCATCGTCGGCAACGTGAAGCAGGAGTTCAGCGACGAGGTCGAGAAGGACAAGATCATCTCGCAGAGTCCTGGCGCCGGCACGCCGGCCAAGAAGGACACCCCCATCGACCTGGTCATCAGCAAGGGTCCCGATCTCGTCGTGGTTCCCGACATCCGCAAGATGCCGCAGGCTGCGGCCGACGCGGCGCTCGAGGCAGCGGGTCTCGACAGCCGTGTCGCATCGTCGACGTTCGATCCCAAAGTCACCGCCGGCAGCGTCATCAGCCAGGAACCCGCCGATGGCGAGCAGGTCACGCGCGGCACCGTCGTCAACTACGTGCTCTCACTCGGGACCGAGCAGGCGGTCGTACCTGACGTCGAGGGCCTGACCAAGAGCAGCGCGACCAGCAAGCTCAAGGCAGCCGGATTCAAGGTGTCGGTCACGAGCTCGTCGAGCAGCTCGGTCAAGGAAGGTCGCGTCATCTCGCAGGACAAGTCGGCCGGCGGCTCGTACCCCAAGGGCAGCACCGTCACCATCGACGTGTCCACCGGCAAGCCGCTCGTCACGGTTCCCAACGTCCTGGATATGTCGCCCGATGCCGCACAGACCAAGCTCACCGATGCCGGACTTGCGGTCGAGTTCACCTACAACAACGTCACGGCCACCGGGCTCGTGAAGGGTCAGCTCCCGGCGGCCGGGAAGAAGGTCGCGCCGGGCACGAAGATCACGCTCGAGGTCGATGGAGACGATCCGAACGTTCCGTAGCACAGCCGCTGTGGTGGTTGTCGCCTGCGCGCTGATCGGCGCGTCCGGCTGCTCAATCATGCCGTGGCGCGACGCTCCAGCCGCCGAGACACGCTCCGGGGCCGTCCGCCCTGCGCCCGTCGCGGCGGTCGCCAGCGCAAACCGCTACGACATCGCGCAGGCCAAGGACGCGATGCTCGCCTACCTCGATGCGCTCGCAAGCCGCGACGCGAGCGAGGCCGCCAAGCTCATGACGCCCTACCGGCGGGGTGAGACCGCGAGCAAGGGATGGAAGTCCGACGTCGGCTGGTGGAAGACCGCGCGCGTGCGCACCGTCATGCATCCGGGCCGTTACGTAAGCGACGAGCGCACCTTCGCCGAGCTCTACGCCGAGCAGATAGGCAAGCCCCCCTACAAGCTCGTCGTGCTCAACGTCGCCTACACCGCGGTCCTCGGCAGACCAGCAGGCGACCTCGACTTCGTGCTCACGCAGGCGTCTCCCAAAGCGCCCTGGCTCGTGCACGACTTCGGTGGGGCGTTGCAGCCCAATCCCGAGGCCACTCCCACGGTCGACGCCACTGAATCCGGCGATGAGGCCGGCAGCGAGCATGCGACACGATCCGCGGACCCCGAACGCCGACCGTAGCGGGGACACGCGACGGCCGAGGCGATAGACTGAGCCGAAGGTCATCACGAGAGGAGCCCCTCATGAGCGCTTCGAGGCGCACGACGCCCGCCCTGCTGATCGCGGTACTCGCGTTCATCGTGATCGCTGCGATCGCGCTCACGGGCTGCGGCCCCAAAGTCCCCGACGTCACCGGGATGACCGCCGAGCAGGCCGTACGGACGCTCCAAGATGCCGATTACAAGCTTGGTGACGTGCGCAGGATGTTCACGCCGGGCGTGCCTGCGGGGCAGATCTACCAGCAGGATCCCGCTGCCGGAACGAGCCTGCGCAAGGGCGAGTCAGTCCGAGTCACCGTCGCCGTCGCGCTCGGCTCGATCACCGTCCCCGACCTGTCGAAGCTCAGTGCCGATGAGGCATCGCAGGCGATCGCCGGCTCGCAGCTGGTTCCGGTGCAAGTCGACCAGCACTCCACTGATGTCGCGAAGGGCAGCATCGGAGGCCAGGTTCCCGCTGCGGGAGCGAAGGTCGACCCCGGTGCCACCGTCGTGTACGTCGTGTCGATGGGCGCGGCGCCAAACAAGGTCAAGGTGCCCGATATCACCGGCAAGACGCAGTCCGAGGCCAGCGCCGCGATTGAGAAGGCCGGCCTGAAGGCCTCAGTCCAGCGCGCGTACAGCGACACCGTCGCCAAAGACCGCGTGATGCTGCAGAACCCTGCGAAGGGGGCCTCGGTCGATCCGGGCTCACTCGTCTCCTACGTGCTTTCGCTCGGCAAGTCGTCCAAGTCCGTGACCGTCCCCAACGTCGTGGGCCGCCGAGAAGCGGACGCCTCCTCGGCGCTCAGTGGCGCGGGCCTGAGCGTGCAGGTCAATCGGCAGCAGAGCGCAACGGTCGCCAAGGGTGTCGTCATCTCGCAGATGCCGCCTGCGGGCTCGAAAACCGCTGCGGGCGGCGTGGTCGGGATCGTTGTGTCCTTGGGCTCGGACTCCACCATCGCGGTGCCCGACGTCACCGGAAGGTCCTCGGCCGATGCTCGCAGAGCCATTGAAGCGGCGGGGCTCGTTGCCTACCCGGTCGACCAGCCAAGCGCCGATGTGGACGAGGGCAACGTGATCCTGCAGCTGCCCGTCTCAGGCAGCAGAGTGCCCGCCGGCTCCTCGGTGCTCTACGCGGTCTCCTCGGGCACGCCCGAGTAGCGGGCGCAGGTGCCTGTGCCCGCGATGCTGACGCGCCCATCCGCCACCGAACGTGAGTAGCCGCGCCAAGACCGCCGTACTGACCGGCGCCGTGGTGTTGTTTGCGCTTATCGCCGTCGCAGGTGTATTTCTGCTGCGCGGCGCGGAGCAGACCGGGCCGCTCGTCGTCATCGATGCCGGCCACGGCGGTGGCACATCCGGCGTGGGCGTGGACGGCGTGCGCGAGGAGGAGTTCAACCTCGCGATCGCCAAGAAGCTCCGATCCGAACTCACGCGCCGCGGTTACCGCGTGATCATGACGCGCACCACCGATTCGCGCGTTGCGACCGCCACGATTCCCACCTGGCGTTGGGTCGGCCTGAAGAAGCGGCTCTGGGCGTTCGGCGTCAACACCTCGCTCAACGAGCGCGCGGCCGCCTCGCACAGCGACCTACAGTCTCGCGTGGACATCGCGAACGCAGCGAACGCCGACGTCTTCGTGAGCGTACACAACAACGCCTCGCGTAAGCCCGAGATCCGCGGCACGCAGACGTTCGCCGCCCGAGGCGACAAGGCGGGGCGTGCGCTCGCGGCGTCGATTCAGGACGGCGTAGTGGCACGCACCAGCAGCGAGAATCATGGCGCCGGAGGATCGGGCTTCTATGTGTGCCGCTGGACGAACATGCCCGCCGTGCTGGTCGAATGCGGGTACTTCACCAACGCCGAGGACGTGGCCGCGCTCAAGTCACCGCGGTATCAGGCGCGCGTCGCCGAGGGTATCGCCGACGGCATCGACCGGTGGCGCATCTCGTATCCGCTTACAGCGAAGGAGCCGCAGATCGCCGCCGAGAACCCGGTCGCGCTCGCTGCGGCCGTCAGCGCGAAGGCCCATCCCGACGGCGGCGGGGTCGCCGTCGTCATGCCCGCCGACCAGCCCGCGCTGGGGCCGCCCGCGAGCGCGCTCGCCGCACTCCTCGGCGCCCCGCTGCTTCTGAGCGAGCGCGCGACGCTGCCCACC